>NZ_BLTI01000003.1:0-216319 GCF_017312445.1 Novosphingobium sp. PY1
GGGTGAAGGCGGCGCGGCCATCGCGATCGACGCCGGCGGGGCGACTTGCTCCTCGGCCTGCACCGAGCCCGCGTTCTTGCGCTGCGCGGTGGTCACGATCGTGGTCCCATCCTGAACGGCCACGGCAGGCGGCGCTTGGGTCGCGGCCTCGCGCGGTCTTGTCGTATTGGCCTGCACAGCGCCCTGCCCGCTTGCCAGATCGCCGGTTTCACCCGCACAGCCGGCGACAAGAAAGAGAACCGTCGAAATACTCGTGCCCGCAATCCATGAACGCGGGCCTGCGTTTTGCTTCGGCATGGCCTTCCCTCCTCTCGGATTCTTTCCCGGAGCGAAGAAGGGCCTAATGCGGGTTAATCGCGACTGAATGCCGTTGACGCGCGACGAACCGATTACAGTGGTTTAATCGCGTTCAGGCCGCCTTCGTCTTCTGGAACAGCTTGCGATCTTCGGGACCGAAGGCTTTCTTCCAGATGACGTAGAGGTACGAACCGAGGATTGCGGGGATGCCGAACAGCAGCTCGGCCCATTCCGGCAGGTACTGCGTGGCGAGAAAACCGATGACGACCGCCGGAGCGGCCGCCCAGACCAGCGCCCAGCGCCAGTTGTTGATCTTCTCGCCAAGGTGCTTTGCCAGCATGCGCGACTTGACGACCGAGGCGAAGCCCAGCGCCAGCATCAGCGCGATTGCAGCGGCTGCCGCCTGGTACAGCGAATTGTAGCCATAGTGCTGCATCAGCATGATGCCTGCCAGCGTCAGGGCCGCCTGCAGGCCGATGGTAACTACCGAGACCACGAGGTTCTTGACCCGGGCGACGTAGATCAGCGCCGCCTCGCTGACGACTGCCGTCGCGGCGACGACTTCCGCGGCCAGCAGGAAGGCCAATGCGCCGGTGCCGCCGACGAACTCGCGCCCGACGAGGCCCATGACGCCTTCACCCGGAATACCGAGTGCAAGCGCAATGCCGGCCTGCGCCGCGGTGATCCAGAAACCCACCTGGCAGACCTGCCGGGCAATCGCCCCGTAATCCTTTTCCTTCAGGTTGCGGGTGATGACCGGCCCCAGCACCGGCTCGAAGCTGGTCTTGAGCTTCTGCGGCAGGCTCGCGACCTGCTGGGCGGCGTAGTAGACGCCCACTGCGGCAGGCGGCGCAAGGAAACCGAGCATGAAGATGTCGACGCGGCGCGTCCCCCACTCGATCGTGTCGGCCAGGGCGATCGGCATCGAACGGACCGCAAGACGGCGCATCTGCCCGCCCTTGGGGCGCCAGTGATGCGGCAGGCCGTATTCGCGGATGAAGGGGATGAAGGCCGTGATCGCCGCTGCGAAGATCGAGGCGATATAGGCCAGCGAAAGGCCGCTTTCGGGCGCAATCCAGATCATCGCGCCCGCCATGATCGAGATCGTCCATGGCTCGACGATGGCGCGCGACCAGACCGTCGGGCTGATCCGCAGGCGATAGGCCAGTGCCGCGAGCCAGATCTCGGTCAGGGTCAGGGGCGGGATGGCGATCACCATCAAGCGGTCGATCTCGGTGTACTTGCCGCCCGGGAACGTCAGCGCGGGCACGAACCAGAGGATCAGTGCCGCCGCGCACGAGGCGAGGATCGCGAGGACCATGCCATCAGCAACGACATTGGCGGGATGGACCTCGCCCTCGGTATCGGAGAGGCGCTGCGCCAGACCGCGTTTCTCGCCCATCGTGCAGATCATTGCGCACAGTTCGATCACCACCAGCGCGGAGGCGAAGCGACCGAGTGCGGCCGGACCGTAGACCGCGGCGCGGCCGGCGATGAAGAGAAACGGTATGCGCGCGGCCAGGCGCAGGAAGAACCCGAAGAAGTTCGTCCGCCCGCCCTTGGCCAGCGCTGCAATGTCATCCCGGTCGCCGGAACCGGGCGCGCCCTGGGCGCTGCCGGAAGTCTCGCTCAAGTACTGGCTTCCTGCTCTGCGCGCAGCGGCCGTGCGAGCATGTCTTCAACTACGGTTCCTGCAGGCGCATCGCCCTTCAGCAAGCGGCACACGGCCTGGACGAT
Organism: Novosphingobium sp. PY1; assembly: GCF_017312445.1. NCBI lineage: Bacteria > Pseudomonadati > Pseudomonadota > Alphaproteobacteria > Sphingomonadales > Sphingomonadaceae > Novosphingobium > Novosphingobium sp. PY1. Next base: position 2,035 of record NZ_BLTI01000003.1, read on the forward strand.
GGGCATGTCGATCCCCTCGCGCGCGGCCAGTTCGGCAAGGACCGGCGCGGTGGCCGCGCCTTCGGCAACGCTGTTCTTGCCCGAGAGGGCCGCCGCCGCAGACTGACCCTGCCCGATCGCAAGACCGAGCGAGAAGTTGCGGCTGGAAGTGGAATTGCAGGTCAGTACCATGTCGCCCAAGCCGCAAAGGCCGGCCAGCGTCTCAGCCCGCGCGCCGCGCGCGATGCCGAAGCGCAGCATCTCGGCATAGCCGCGCGCGATCAGTGCCGCACGGGCGTTCTGGCCGAGGTTGAGCCCCTCGACGACGCCGCAGGCGATGGCGAGGACGTTCTTGACCGCGCCGCCGATCTCGGCGCCGATGACATCGTCGGAATAATAGGGGCGCAAGGTGTGGCGCACGATCAGCGGCGCCAGCCGGTCCCACTGCGCTTCCCCGCCCGCGCAGGCGAGCGTCACCGCGGTCGGCAACCCGGCGGCGACCTCATGCGCGAAAGTCGGCCCGGACAGCACCGCCAGCTGTGCATCAGGCGCGGCAGCGGCCGCGACATCGGACATCAGGCGCCCGGTGCCGGCCTCGATCCCCTTGGCGCACAGGACAAGGTCATGCTCACCCCTGGGCAACAGGGCGATGATGGAGGCGAGGAACTGCGCAGGCACCACCAGCAGCAGCGCCGCCAATCCCGCCATCTCTGCAAGATCGCCGGTAGCGCGGATCGTCGGGGAAAGCCCGGCGCTCGGCAGGAACAGGCTGTTGCGGTGCTGCGCGTTGATTTCGGCCACGACTTCGCTCTCGCGCGCCCAGAGCAGCACGTCGCTGCCGTCGCTCGCCAGCGACTGCGCCAGGGCCGTGCCCCAGGCGCCTGCGCCGATGACCCCAACCTTGCACGTCATGCCTTCACTCCCGCGCCGCGAACGGCTTCTGCATTGGGATCGAGCGGCCAGCGCGGGCGCGCGGCCGTATCCAGCGGATCCGACTGCCCCAGTGCAAGACGTTCAACGCCCGCCCAGGCGATCATCGCCGCATTGTCCGTGCACAGGCCCAGCGGCGGCGCGACGAATGGCAGGCCATGATCTTCTGCAAGGGCTTCCAGTGCACCGCGGATCGCCGTGTTCGCAGCGACCCCACCGGCAACGACCAGCGCGTTCATTTCGCCCACGCCCCTGAGCGCGCGCCGCGTGCGGTCGATCAGGCAGTCGATCGCGGCCTGCTGGAACGAGGCGGCGATATCCGCATCGGTATAATCCGGGTCCGCCGCCGCATCGAGCGCGTGCTTGGCGCGCATCACCGCACTCTTGAGTCCCGCGAAGGAGAAGTGCGGCTCGGAAGATCCCACAAGCGGGCGCGGCAGGTGCACTTTCTTCGCATCGCCCTGCGCGGCCAGACGCTCGACCGCGGGGCCGCCCGGATAGCCGAGGCCCAGCAGCTTGGCGGTCTTGTCGAAAGCCTCGCCCAAGGCATCGTCGATGGTCGTGGCCAGGCGGCGGAACTGCCCGACACCTTCGACCGCAAGAATCTGGCAGTGGCCGCCCGAAACGAGCAGCAGCAGATAGGGATAGGCCAGCGTCTCGTCAGCCAGGCGGGGCGAGAGGGCGTGGCCTTCAAGATGGTTGATCGCGATGAGCGGCTTGTCGGCCGCCATCGCCAGGGCCTTGGCCGTAACGAGGCCGACCATCACGCCGCCGATGAGGCCGGGACCGGCCGTGGCGGCGATGGCATCGACCTCGTCCAGTTTCATGCCGGCATCGGCCAGCGTGGCCTCGATCAGCGGAGCGAGGCGCTCGGCATGGGCGCGCGCGGCGATCTCGGGCACGACGCCGCCATAGGGGCGGTGCACCTCGTCCTGCGACGCGATGCGCTGCGCAAGAATGACGCGCCCGTCGGTCACGAGCGCGGCAGCCGTTTCATCGCAGGAAGATTCTATCCCGAGAACTGTCCTCATCGCGACTTTCCCTGAACGACAATGCCGGGTAGCACAACCCGCCGATGGCACACGATAAACAAGACATGAAACTCCGCCTCGGCACCCGCCGATCACCGCTCGCCATGGCCCAGGCCGAGGAAGCGCGCGATCGTCTGGCCGCGGCCCATGGAATCGATCCTGCGCATATAGAGATCGTCGCGGTTACCGCCAGCGGCGATCGCATCCAGGACCGCGCCCTCGCCGAAATCGGCGGCAAGGCCCTGTGGACCAAGGAACTCGACGCCTGGCTGGCTGCCGGGGAGATCGATTTCGCCGTGCATTCGGCCAAGGACGTGGAGACGATCCGGCCCGATGCTTTCGCGATCTGCGCGGTGCTGCCGCGCGCGGACGTGCGCGATGTGCTGATCGGTGCCGACAGCATCCACGCCCTGCCGCCCGGCGCCGTGGTCGGCACCAGCGCCCCGCGCCGCGCAGCGCAGCTGCTTCACGCGCGCCCGGACTGCTCGGTCATCACCTTTCGCGGCAACGTCGCCACCCGCCTCGCCAAGCTGGCCGCGGGGGAAGCCGACGCGACCTTCCTTGCCGCCGCCGGGCTCGAGCGCCTGGGCCAGACCGGAACCGGCCACCCTCTGGCCGAGGATGAATGGCTCCCGGCACCGGGACAGGCCGCCATCCTGATCGAATGCCGCGCCGACGATGCGCGCACCCACGAGATTCTCTCGGCCATCGACGATGGCCCCAGCCGGTCCGCAGTGATGGCCGAGCGCGCGCTGCTCGCGTCGCTGGGCGGCAACTGCCACAGCCCGATCGCCGTGCTGACCCGCCTGGAAGGGGACCGGATCGTGCTGCGCGCCGCCCTGTACAGCCCGGACGGTGCCGAGAAGGTGGAAGGCGAAATCCGGTTTGCCGCGAGCGACCTCGAGGCCCCCGCCAGACTGGGTGCGGATCTCCTGTCCCGCGCAGTCCCGGCCATCGCCGCTCATTTCGACGGACCGGCCTGAGCGGGGCGATGACCCCTCTCGTCATCATTCGGCCCGAACCCGGAGCGGGTGCCACGGAAGTCGCAGCCCATGCCATGGGCCTCGATGCGCGCTGCTACCCCCTCTTCGCGATCCGGGCGCTCGAATGGGAGCCGGTTCCCGCGCGGGATGTCGACGCGATCCTGCTGGGCAGCGCCAATGCCCTGCGCCATGGCGGCGCGGCGCTGGAAACCTACCGCGGGCTTCCCGCCTATGCCGTGGGCGAAAAGACGGCCGATGCGGCGCGGGCCGCCGGCCTTGACATCGTGGCGACCGGAAAAGGCGGGCTGCAGCGCGTACTGCCTGACCTCGAGCCCGGGCACCGTCGCCTGCTTCGGCTCGCCGGACGCGAACGGGTCGAGCTTTCGCTGCCCCCCGGCGTGACAATGACCACACGCGAAGTCTATGCCAGCGAGCCCCTGCCCCTCCCCGCGGACCTGAAGCGCCTGTTGACTGCGCCTTGTGTGGTCCTGCTGCATTCCGGCGAGGCTGCCGCCCACTTCGCACAGTGCGTGGAGGCATCGGGAATCGACCGCGGGACCGTTTCCCTGGCCGCCATCGGCCCCCGCGTGGCCGAACGGACGGGCGATGGCTGGGCCGCACTGCACAGCGCCGACGAACCGAGCGATGCCGCCTTACTGGTCTTGGCCTCGCAGATGTGCCAAGACACCGCAAACAGGGTCCCATAAACGAAAAAGGCTCGATGCAGGACAATTCAGCGATATCCTCTGCAACCCATACCCGCCCGCGCTCGCGCAGCGGGGTGATCTTCGTGGCTTTGCTCGCCTTCCTGCTGGGCGCCCTGCTGGTCGCCTGGGCGGGTTCACGCGGCTATCTCGACAAGCTGCAGCCGGTCGAGGAACCGACCGAAGAGCCCGCCACGATTGCCGAGCCGGATACCGAAAGCGTCGCTCCCGAAACACCTGCGCAGCCCTCTCAGCCCACGGCCAAGCAGCTTGCCGCGATCGGATCGATCGAGGGGCGCCTCGCGCTGCTGGAGGACCGGCTCTCCCGCATCGATTTCCAGACCGACGCCGCATCGGGCAATGCCGCAAGGGCCGAGGGCCTGCTGATCGCCTTTGCCGCACGCCGCATGGTCGATCGCGGCGAGCCGCTCAGCTACGTCGCCGACCAGCTGCGCCTGCGTTTCGCCAATGCCCAGCCGCGCGCGGTGCAGACGGTGATCGATTTCTCGAAGAACCCCGTCACCATCGACGAATTGCGCGCGCGCCTGGAGGCGCTTTCACCCGAACTGAGCGCGACAGGCAGCGACATGAGCCTGTGGGACCGTGCCCGCACCGAACTGGCCGGGATGTTCAAGGTCCACCGCGATTCGGCGGCGCTGATGAGCCCGTCGGCAAGGATCGAACGCGCCAGCGTCATGCTTACCGCCAAGCGCATCGGCAGCGCGGTCTCCGAAGTGGAACGCCTGCCGGGCGCGGAAGCCGCCGACCGCTGGATCGCCGACGCCCGCCGCTATGAGGAAGTCCAGCGCGCACTCGACCTGCTGGAAACGACGGCCATGCTCGAACCGCGCCGCCTGCAGGATGCCGAGGGCCACAAGGTCGATCAGCCCAGCCCCCTGGCCACGCCCGGCACGCCGGAATCCATGCCCGGCGAAGACAGCGCAGATCAACCGATGGAAATGCCGGTCAACTGAGGCGGGCGCGTGGGCCGGGCCTGCGTCCTTATCCCTGCAGCAGTGCGGGCAGCTTGCCCGACATGCCCCGCGCCTCGTCCATGAAGAAGCGCTTGAGTGTCGGCATGCGCTGGACGGCGCCCATGCCAAGGCGCCGCGCCGCGCTGGGCAGGCGGCCCGAGATTCCGAAGAGGCGGGTCAGTCCGTCGGTCACCGACATGACCATGAAGGCATCGAGGCTGCGCCACTTCTCGTAGCGGGCCAGGAGCTGCGCATCGCCCGGCTCAAGGCCGAGACGCATGCCTTCGGTCAGCACTTCCACGAGCGCACCGACATCGCGCAGGCCCAGATTGAGTCCCTGACCGGCAATCGGATGCATGCCGTGCGCGGCATCGCCGATCACTGCGAGGCGGTCGTCGATCACGTGACCTGCATGGTGGAACCGCAGCGGATAGGACATGCGCGGCGCGGATAGCGAGATCGCGCCCAGCACGCCGTGCATGCGCGATGCCACTTCGTTGACGAACATCGCGTCAGGCATGGCCGTGATCCCGGCGGCGTCCTTTTCCGCGACGGTCCAGACCAGCGCGCTGCGATGGCGGCCCTCCTCGTCGTCGAGCAGCGGCAATAGCGCGAAAGGCCCGGCGGGATAGAAGATCTCCCACGCGGTATTGTCATGCGGCTTTTCATGGAACAGCCCGGTCACGAAGGCGCGGTGCTTGTAGTCCCACTTGGCCAGCGCGAAACCGGCTTCGTCGCGAGTGGGCGACTGGCGCCCTTCCGCCGCGACGAGCAGGCTCGCCTTGAGCACGCGGCCGTCGGATAGCTCGACCTCGACACCGTGAGGCCCGCGATCGCGGCGCACCGCCTCGGTCTTCACGTGCCAGGCGATGTTCGGTTCCTGCCGCGCCGCATCGAACAACGCGATGCGCAAATCGCGGTTGGCGAACATGCGGCCCAGCGAGCCTTCCTCGGGCTTGGGCGTGAAATCGATCCGGCCCGGCTTCATGGCGTCGGTTACCGCGATGGAATCGATCGGACAGCCCAGCGCATCCAGACTGTCGGCGATGCCGATGTTGCGGAACAGGTTCCAGCTCGCGGTAGAGATCGCCGAGGCGCGGCCATCGGCGCCGACCGCGGTCAGGTCAGCGGGATCGGCCCGGTCGATGACGTGGCTGGTGATGCCCGAGCGGGCGGCCGCCAGTGCCAGCGTCATGCCGACAAGGCCGCCGCCAAGGATGATCAGGTCGCGGCGCTCCCCGAGTTCGGGAGAAGCCGCCTGCTGCATGGTCGTCTGCGATTCGCTCATCGCGAGCAGCTATCGGCCTCCGAAGCGTCGATGTCGAGACACCTGCCATCCCAGGTCCCCGCCGGTTCGACCAGACCGATCTGTGCGGCGAGCGTCGGCGCGATGTCGACTGTCTCCACCGGCTGCGGCTGCTCCATGGTCACCATGCCCCGGCGCCAGAACAGCATCGGCACGCGGCGGTCATAGTCCCAGGGGCTGCCGTGAGTGGCGGTATAGCCCGGATGCGGCTCGGTGCCGGGCACGACGCCGCGCTTCGTCATCATCAGAACCTCGCCCGAGTGGGCGGGGTTGTAGGAGGCCGCGACGCGTTCGATCATCGTCCAGTCCTGCGGATTGCCGCTGGGGATCTTGGCCGCCTTGAGCTCATCGGCGGTAAAGACCGCCGCGATCTGCGGGTTCGCCTTGAGCCGGGCGACCAGTGCCGCGATCACCTTGCGGCGCTCCCTGGCGCTCAGGCCGTCGGCCAGCCAGATGTCGCCCGAACTGCCCGCACCGTACAGGAGCGGCCCGGACTTCGCAGTGATCCCGGTATCCTGCGACACCGCCTGCGCCAAGGCCTGGCCGGTCAGCGAAGGATCGAGGCGGGCCGCATCGGGCACGCCCTGCTCGCGCAGGCGCTCGGGCGCGTCGATGCCGCCGTGATCCGCCGACAGCACGACCAGGTAATCGATCCCGCGCGCATCGAGAGCATCGAGCAGGGTTCCGATGGTCTGGTCGAGCTGCGCCATCTGGATGCACATCTCGACGCCCTCGGTGCCAAAGGCATGGCCGACCTTGTCGGTCGCCGAATAGCTGACAGAAAGAACGTCGGTGAAGTCATCCTTGCCAAGGCCCATCTCGTCGACAAGGCGCACGGCCATGTCGGTGGTCGCCGCATCCATCCGCGGGCTGACGCTGAAGCCCTTGAAGTCGCCCGCCTTGAGCGGAAAGCGATAGGTACCGATCGAGAATGTACCGAGCGACATTGCGCGATCGACCGCGCCGCACCAGCCCGGGACCGGCAGGTCGCCGCTGCCCGCGCCCACGGTCTGCGCCAGCGCGGCATTCTCGGCCTGCGCTGCGGGCGACAGCTTGCGGTCGGCATAGCTGGTGAAGCCCTTGCCCTTGAACCAGTAGGCGGCATCGGCGGTGTGCCCGCTCATCATCACGACCGCACGGTCCTTGGCCGAGACCGCGACATTGAGCGCGGCCGGGTTGCGCTGCTTCATCAGGTCGCCCAGCGTCGGCGCCTTGAGATGATCGGGCGAGACGACCGGATCGTCTGAAGTGCTCTGCGGATTGCTTTCGTCCTCGGCACAATAGACCTGCTTGTCCTCGCGGCCGATGCCCGGGACATACCAGTTGTTGGCGATAATGCCGGTGCGTGCCGGGTGAACGCCGGTCAGCAGCGTCGAATGCCCGGGGCATGTCTCGGTAGCGGCATGCGACTGGAATCCCGACGGGAACACCGCGCCGGTGAGCAAGCGGCCAAGGCCGTGGCTGTAATGCTCACGATACTGGGCGAAGAGGTCGGCGGAAAACTGATCGACCGAAATGGCCAGGATCAGCTTCGGCTTTTCCTGCGCAGTCCGGGCAGCCGGCGCCTGCGGGGAAGGCGCCTGGGCAGAAGGTGCATCCCCGGCGAGGGCCGGAGCCGAAAATGCTGCGAGACCGGCAAGGACGAGCGGTGCGAGGCAAAGGCGCGAGGCGAGAGGCATATGGGGGGAGGTTCCTTGAAAAGTCAGCGCAATGCAGGCAATGCAACTTTGGCCGGAGCGAATATGTTTCGCAAGGCCGCCGGATGCACGGGAGCTTCATGGATACGCGCCGCTATCGCCTGTTTGTGGCAGTCATGTGTCACCTGCTGGCCCTGTTCCTGCTTCCGGCGACAGTATCGGCAGCGCCGAACCATATCGCTGCACAGCTGGTGGCCGGGCCGCCTGCCCCGGATGGCGGCCACGTCACCCTCGCGATAGACATGAAGCCCGAAAAGGGCTGGCACGGCTACTGGACCAATCCGGGCGACGCGGGGCTGGGCATGCAGCTCGACTGGGCGCTGCCTTCCGGCGCGAAAGTCGGCCAGCCGCAGTACCCGGTACCGCACACGCTGATCGTCTCCGGGCTGATGAACCATGTCTATGAGAGCGACTACGCGGTTCTCGTGCCGCTGACCCTGCCTGCGAATGCCCGGCCGGGCAGCCGCCTGCCGGTGCGCGTCAAGGCGCAGTGGCTGGCCTGCACCGACCAGATCTGCGTGCCCGAACGCGCCGACCTTGGCACCGAAGTGATTGTCGGTGCGCCGGGCGAGGACCCCGCCCGCTTTGCCGAATGGACCCGCCGCCTGCCCGCACCGCTGGGCGCGCCGGTCGAGATGGCGCTTTCCGACCAGTCCCTGCGTCTCGCGATTCCGCTTCCGGCTTCGGTCGACCTTGGCGAACCGCACGTCTTCATCGCGCAGGACAAGGTGGTGGACTACGCCGCGCCGCAGGTTTTCGCGCGCAAGGGCGACCTGCTGCTGGTGACGATCCCGCGCGTCGGTTTCGACCCGCAGAGCCCGGCAGTGATTGAAGGCGTGCTCAAGTTCGACCGCGCCGGCAACGGCATTTCCTTCACCGCACGGCACGGCACGGTGCCGACGGGCGGGGAAACGATCGCAGCCGGCGGCGCACCTGTGCTGCCCTCCTTGCCATGGCTGCTGCTCGCCGCGCTGGCGGGCGGCTTGCTGCTCAACGTCATGCCCTGCGTCTTCCCGATCCTCAGCCTCAAGGCGCTCAGCCTCGCCCGCGCGGGCGAGAGCGAGGCCCATGCGCGGATCGAGGGCCTTGCCTACGCCGCCGGCGTCATCGCCGCGTGCCTGGCGCTGGGCGGCGTCCTGCTGGTGCTGCGCGCCGCGGGCGAGGAAGTGGGCTGGGCCTTCCAGTTGCAGGAACCGCTGGTGGTGGTCGGCCTGCTGCTGCTGGCAAGCGCCATTACCGCGAACCTGCTCGGCCTGTTCGAATTCGCCGTTCCCGGTTTCGTGTCCGGCGGCAGCCCGCGCAGCTATACGCAGGGTGCCTTCGCCACCGGCCTGCTTGCCGCCTTCGTCGCGACGCCCTGCACCGGGCCGTTCATGGCGAGCGCGATGGGCGCGGCGCTGCTGCTGCCGGTCGTGCCCGCGCTGGCCCTCTTCGCCGCGCTGGGCCTGGGCATCGCCTTGCCCTTCATCGCAGTTGCATTCATCCCGGCCCTGCGCCGCCGCCTGCCCAGGCCCGGGGCGTGGATGCGCCGCTTCAGGCTGATCATGGCCGTGCCGATGGGCCTGACCGCGCTGGCCCTCGCATGGCTGGCGTGGAAAATCGGAGGCGAATGGTTCCTGCTGGGCGCACTGCTGTTCACCGGCGTCGTCCTCGTGGCGCTCGCCGGGGCCGGCATGGCCCAGCGCCGGGGTCGCAGCGCCGCGCCCGCGGCTATGCTTGCGACCTTCGCTGCCGTTGCCGGACTTGCCCTCCTGCCGCGTCCGGGCCCGCGTGCCGCGCATGTCGATAGCATCCTGAAGACCGCGCCGTTCAGCGAGGAAGCGCTGTCGCAGGCCCGCGCTTCGGGCAAGCCGGTCTTCGTCTACATGACGGCGGACTGGTGCCTTACCTGCAAGGTCAACGAGGAAGTCGCCATAGAGCGCGAGGACACCCGGGCCGCCTTCGAAAAGGCAGGCGTAGTGGTGCTGCGCGGAGACTGGACCCGGCGCGATCCGGATATTACCCGCTATCTCACCGCTCAGGGCGCGGCCGGCGTTCCGCTCTATGTCTGGTACGCCCCGGGCCGCGCACCCGAAAAGCTGCCCCAGGTGCTGACCCCTGCACTGCTTGCGGAGAAAGCGGGCCGCTGATCCTGCCGCGTTTGCGGCGGCTCGCGCTCCTCGGCGAGATATTGACGCGGATTTATCTTTACCAGCGGTGAGTCCCCTAGCTGCCCAACGCAAAACCGTTAGCCGCGTTACCGTTATCAGGAGACGAATTGAAACCGCGATTCGGGACACCGCCGGATGGGATCACCCGCAGTCAACAGTTTGCAGGATCATGGCCAGCAGGCCGGCTCGTTCTGGATCGAGGCCGTCGACGATGTCCTGATCGTCGCAGTGACCGACCGCGCCGGGCGGATCCTCTATGCAAACGACCGGTTCTGCGAGATCAGCGGCTACGGTCACGAGGAACTCGTCGGCGCCAACCACCGCATCCTCAACAGCGGCCATCACGACCGGGCCTTCTTCAAGACCATGTTCAACACGATCTGCGCCGGCGAAATCTGGCGCGGGGAAATCTGCAACCGGGCGAAGGACGGCTCGCTCTACTGGGTCTCGACGACGATCTTCCCCGAACTCGACGAGGCGGGGGAGGTCTGCCGCTTCGTTTCCTGTCGCTTCGACATCACCGAACAGAAGAACGCCGAGCAGCGCATGCGCGCGATGGCCGTCACCGATGCGCTCACCGGGTTGCAGAACCGCCTCGGCTTCCAGCATCGCTTCGCCCAGCTCCTGAGCGAGGCGCAACTGCACCAGCACGGCTTGGCGCTGCTGATGCTCGACATTGACAACTTCAAGGACATCAACGACGTCAGCGGGCACGATGCCGGTGACCAGTTCCTCAAGACCATGGCCTATCGCCTGCGCACCGTGCTGGGCAGCGAGGCACTGATCGCAAGGCCCGGCGGCGACGAGGTCGCCATTGTCCTGAAGCGCACGCCCGACAGCGAGCCGCTGGCGGACATCGTAGAACAAATGCAGGAAGCGGTCAGGGCTCCCGTCCAGATCGGACCGGCCTTCCTGCTTGCGACGGCAAGCATCGGCCTTTCGGTCTATCCAAAGGACGGCCAGTGCACGGCCGAGTTGATCAATTGCGCCGACGTCGCGCTCTATTCGGCCAAGCGCGTGGGCCGGAACCGCTGTATCCGCTTCAAGCCGGAAATGCTGGAGCGCACGCGGCGGCGCGTTCTGATCCAGGAACAGGCACACGCAGGCCTTTCCGCCGGACAGTTCGAACTGTTCTACCAACCGATCGTCGGCCTGCATGAAAGCGGCCTGCCATCGTTCGAAGCCCTGCTGCGCTGGCATCATCCGGTGCTCGGCCTGATCGCACCCGGCGCGTTCGAGGAGGTTTTCGAATCGCGCCAGCTCTGCGCGGAGATCGGCACGTTCGTGCAGGAAGCGGTTATCATGCAGACCCGCGCCTGGATCGATGCAGGCATTCCGTTCGCGCAAGTGAAATACAACACGACGACCGCCGACTTCGACGCCCCGCACTTCGCGGCACGCCTCCTGACCTTGCTCGACCGGCATGGCGTCGGTGTCGAACGCATCGGCATCGAGGTGACCGAGGGCATGTTCCTGGGACAGCAATCGGAGATCGTCCGGCGCGAACTTCATGCGCTGTCGAACGCAGGCGTCGAAATCGCCTTCGACGATTTCGGCACTGGCTTTGCCTCGCTCACGCATCTGAAGGAACTGCCCATCAGCCGCTTGAAGATCGACCGCAGCTTCATCACCAACCTGACCAGCGACACGCGAGACCAGAAGATCGTCCACGGCATGATCGCTCTCGCGCACAGCCTGGGCATTTCGGTAACCGCGGAAGGTGTCGAGACGTCCGATCAGATGGAGCTGCTCACGGTCATGGGATGCGATCGCGTCCAGGGCCATTTCCATTGCGAGGCCATTCCCGCGGCCCAAGTTCCGGCGGTGCTCAACCGCCTCAACCCGCCATCCAACGAGCGGGTTGCCGCCTGAGCGGCATGCAGGGGCGATGTGTGGCGCCCTGCTGCCTGCCGCTCATCAGCCGTCAGATCGCGGGCCATCGCCTGAAGCACGCGCGGTTGCGCTGCAAGGCGATGCATTCGGCGCTGTCGATATGATCAGTCGTGGAGCTTCTCCCGGCTGAAACTCCTGTCCTTGCGCATGTCATGGATGCGCCCGTCGCGGCCCTCGATGACCGGAGTGCTGTCGACCGGCTCATGGACGAGATCGTCGAACAGGGCGCGATAGTGAATCATGGCTTGACGCAGGTCCTCGGTGCCCGCCTCGCCGCGCGAATGACGCTCGGCAATGGCATGGCCGGCGCGATAGTTCTGCACCACGTCGCCATGGTCGACGGAGAGGTCGGCCGAACGCTGTTCGAAATCGACGACCGGATAGCCGCGCTCTTCCATGACTTCGCCGAGAAGAACGTCGGCGCGGGTCACGGCATCGGCCGGGGAATCCACAAAGCGGGCCTGCACCTTGCGCCATGCTTCAACGTAACGGGCCCGGCTTTCTTCCGAGAGCGGACGGATGTCGAACGAGGCCACGCGCTTTTCGCGTTCGTGCAGGATGGTTTCGCCGCGATGCGCATTGCCGGCTTCGCGAACGGTGCGGTCGTACTCACCGCCGAAGCGGTCGCGCAGCTGCTCGCTATGGCGTTTGCGCATGTACATGAGGGCGGCGCCGACAATCACGGCAAGGACGATCAGCCCTATCGCCAGCCCGAGCGGGGTAATGGTTATCACGTTGCATCTCCCAAGGCTTCTTCGGTTCAACACACAGGAGGCGCATCGAGCGCACTCCGTCCCCGCGTATGTTGAAGCGGCCGGGAGAGGGGTAGTTGCATCGCCGCGAACGCCTCGTCGCAAATGAGGCGGCAAATGCGGCAAACGGTTGCCGTGCAGGCGGCAAGCCTGTGTTCCGGCCCCGTCGAACGTGCAGTTCTGCACGCTCTTCAGGCCGGAATCAGATGATCTCCGCCATGCCTTCCAGCGCCTCGCGCAGCTTGGCGAGAGCCTGCGCCTTGAGCTGGTGGACGCGCGGGATCGAGACATCGAGCACTTGCGCGATTTCGGAGAGGTTCAGTTCCTCCACGAAATAGAGCGAGACGATCAGCTTGAGCCTCTCGGGAAGCTCGGCGATGGCGGCGATGACCGCCTCGCGCATCTCCTCGTCCTGGAGGATGGAAAGGCTGTCGGGGGTCTCGTCGGCAAAGGCCATGTTCTGGTCGGAATAGATCTCGTCGATCGGCTCGAAGTGCAGCGGCTGGCTGGAATCGCGCAGGGCGTGCAGTTCCGCTTCGTCGATGCCCATGGCCTCGGCCAGTTCCTGCGGCAATGGATCGCGGCCCAGCACCCCGCGCAGTTCGGTCTGCTTCTCGGCCAGCAGGCGCCGCCTTTCACTGGCACCGCGCGACATCGGAAGCGTCCGGCGGATCAGGTCCACCATCGCCCCGCGCACGCGCATCTTGGCATAGGCGGCAAAGCCGTCCTCGCCCGGCCCCTGATGACGCTGGGCGCACTCGGTCAGGGCGACGAGGCCAGCCTGCATCAGGTCTTCGAGTTCGATACCGGGCCGGCCGGTTCCGTTCACATGCCAGGCAAGCCGCCTGACCATCGGCAGGAACCGGCGAACCCGGTCCGCCACGTCACCCTGATAGGCGCCACTGACACGCCGGGACTGCGCAGTGTTGACCTTGTAGGTCGGCGCGGGCGCGAATGCATTGGGATCGTGCTTCATGCTGCCATGCTTTCAGCTGGATCGTTATGGTCTGGTCGCGGCAGGCCCGGAGCCTGTCGCTGCGGCGGCGCACTGCCGATGACGTCGACCACCTCGATCGGTTGGGTCGCCGGCAGTTCGGCAATGCTGAGTACGAGACACGAAGGCGCGCGCAGGCGCAGCAGCGCAGCCAAGGTACGGCGGGCGCGGGGCTGGACGACCAGCGTCAGCGGGATCGCGCCCGGGCCGCGGGCCTCCGACAGTTCGGATACGCGCTCGCCGATCATGCGGGCGAGGTCGGGTTCGATCACCGGCTGACCGGTGACCGGGTCCTGCATGCCCTGGACGATGGCGGATTCCAGCCCGGCGTCGAGCGTCAGGACCGGCAGGCGCTCGTGCGGCGGGCAGATGCGCCCGACGATCAGGGCGCCCAGATCGGCCCGCAGCAGTTCCACCAGCCGGTCGTGATCGACCGTCTGCTGCACCGCGCGGCTGAGGCTCTGCAGGATCGGCAAGGGATGCGAGATCGGGATGTGATCTTCCAGCAGCGAGCGCAGCAGGCGGGTGATCGCAGCCAGCGTGAGCGGCTGGGGATGGATCGTCTCGACAAGGCCCGAGGCATGTTCCTTGAGCGATTCCAGCAAGTCCTTGACCTGATCGGGGCCGAGCATGTCCTGCGGACGTTCCGACAGGAGCTGGTTGAGGTGCGTGGCGATGACGGTGCCGGCATCGACGGTAAGGAAGCCCTCTGCCGTGGCATGGTCGCGCTGGGCCGGGTCGATCCACAGCGCCGGGCAGCCGAAGCTGGGATCGCGCGTCGCCTCGCCCTTGAGCGTGTGGTTCGGCCGCACTTCGCCGGCATCGATGGCCAGCACCTTGTCGGCGCGGATCATGGCGCCGCCCAGGTTCACCCCGCCCAGCATGATGCGATATTCGTGCGGCGGCATGTCGAGCGCGTCGCGCACCCGGAACTGCGGCACGATGAAGCCGAACGCCTGGCTGAGTTGCTTGCGCACGCCGGTGACGCGCTGGACAAGCGGTGAACCCTTGCGGTCGTCCACCAGCTGGACGAGTCCATAGCCCAGCTCGATGGTGACAAGCGTGTGGTCGGAGACTTCCTCCAGCTCGATCTTCGCCGGATCGACGGGTTCGGGCATCGGCTCGGCCACCACCACCGGGCGGTCGCGCCGCTTCTTGAGCGCATACCACAACCAGAAGGCGAGACCCGATGCGGGCAAGAAGATCGACTGCGGCATCGCCGGGATCATGCCCATCGCGCCAAGCACGACGGCAACCGGCAACCAGGTGCCGGGATCGGCAAACTGGCCGCCGATCTGGCCGGCAAGGTCGCGGGTGTCGGCAACGCGGGTGACGATGACCGCAGCGGCAATCGACAGCAGAAGCGAGGGAACCTGCGCGACCAGCGCGTCGCCGATGGCCAGGGTGATGTACGTCTGCGCGGCCTCTCCGGCAGACAGCCCGTGGCTGATCATGCCGAGGCAGAAGCCGGCAATGATGTTGACGCCCAGGATCAGCAACGCGGCAATCGCGTCGCCCTTCACGAACTTCGACGAACCGTCCATCGAGCCGTAGAAGTCCGCCTCGGTGGACACTTCGCGGCGGCGGGCCTTGGCCTCGTCTGCGGTGAGCAGTCCGGCAGCAAGGTCGGCGTCGATCGCCATCTGCTTGCCCGGCAAGGCGTCGAGGGTGAAACGTGCCGAAACTTCCGACACGCGTCCCGCGCCCTTGGTCACCACGACCAGGTTGATGATCATCAGGATCAGGAAGACGAAGATGCCGACGGCGAAATTGCCGCCGATCAGGAAGGCGCCGAAGGATTCGATGACCTTGCCCGCGGCCGCCTCGCCCTCGTGTCCGTGGACCAGCACGACGCGCGTCGAGGCGACGTTGAGCGCCAGGCGCAGCAAGGTGGCGAAGAGCAGGACCGACGGGAACGAGGAGAAGTCCAGCGGCTTGTCCGCGTTCATCGCCGCCATCAGGATCGCCACCGAAAGCGCGATGTTCATGACGAAGGAGATGTCGAGGACGATGGCCGGGACCGGCACGATCATCAGCACGATGAGCGTGAGGATACCGGCCGGCAACGCCAGGGACCCGGGGTCCGAAACGCGTTTGAACAGATTCACAGTCCGAACCTCGCAAGCTTGGCGTAGGCGTTACGGACATGCGCCGGGGCGGCATCCGCCCCCGAGCCCGAACCGAATGTGCCTTGGAGAGTTGCGGACATGGAGCGCGTCGCCATCTGCGGCGCCTCGCCCAGTCCGGCATGGAATTCGCGGGCGATTGGCCCCAGGTGCGATTGCGGTGCAGCCGGTGCTGCCGCGAGCTGCGCATTGGTCGACATCGTCGCCCACTGCGCCGGCGCTTCGCCGTTCATCGCCTGCGACACCTTGCCGCGGATGAGATCCATCACCCCGCCGACGCTGCGCGGTGCGCCGCCGTCGTAAAAGATGCCGCGATTGGCCGCTGCCGCCTTGGGCAGGATCGAGGCCGCGCTCTGCGATGGATTGGTATCGAGGGCCGACAGGAACTGGCTGGCCCCGGAAATGCCGAGGAAGTGGGCGAGATATAGCTCGGACGAATCCGGCTCGCGGCCCAGCACGCCGGTCAGCTCGGCGCGGTTGTCGCTGGCCAGTTCGGCAGCCATCATCGCCGAAGTGTCGGGATCGTAGCGCAGCGACATGATCTGCGCGCGCATCGTGGGATCGGTGATCCGCCCACCGTCAATCGCGGAACCGACCCAGTCGAGGCCATGGCGATCGGCATGGCGGTCGAGCGTTTCGACCCAGGTGCCCTGAGTGAACTGATAGAGGCCGGCGGCGCTGGATGTCGACGCCCTGGCGCCCGGGTCCATGCTGGACTCGAGCTTGGCCTGGGCCATCAGGTACTTGAAGTCGACGCCGGTGGCGGCAGCGGCACGCGCAATGGCGGCCTGCACGCGAGTGCCGCCGCCATTCGGGCTTCCTACCCCACCGATACCTGGTGCATCGCTCAATTCCGGCTCCCGGTCGAAAATCTAACCGGGAGTGTTTCAGCAAGAACCGTGCCAAACGGCTCCTGCCGGGAAAGGCAAATGTCAGTTGCGGCCCACTGCCTGCGCATAGCGCGGCGTTGCGTTATAGACCTGCGGACTGCCGACGATGGCGTTGAGACGCGTCGTGACATTGGCGGCAATGATATTGCGGACCTGCCGGTTCACCTCGTTGAGGCGCTTGGCCGTATCGATCAGGCTGCGGCACTCGTCGTCGAGCTCGATGCCGTCGACGCCGCCAAGGGTACCGCACAGGCGGTCCTTGTCGTTGGTCGCACCGACGATCGCGTCGAGGTCGAGACCGGCAAGAGCCTGCCGTTCGCTTTCCAGCACGGCAAGCATCTGCCGCAGGGTGTCACGAAGTTCAGTCCTGGTAATCACTTGCCGCTCCTCAGCAGCACGCCGGCTGCAATCATGGCGTCCGCAATTTCGGCGGGAACGAGGGGATAGGTCCCCGATTCCACGGCCTTGCGGATCTGCTTCACGCGTTCGGTATTGACCGGCGGCGCGCTCGGATCGAGCGCCTCGGTCGTCTCCACCGCCGCACCGGCGGCAATCGCCGCCTGCTTGTCGGTCGGCGCAGTTTTACTGACTGCCGCAGCGCCGTTCGCGCCGGGCAGGGAGTCTTTGCCCGCCGTGCGGGCCAGCCTGGCACTGATCGCGGTAATTGCGCGTGCAGGTCCCACTTCGATAGGTGGCATGATGCCGCTCCTTGAAAGTTCCTGCAGCTTAAAACGGCGGGGCTAAGGTTCTTTTAAGGCCCGGGGCAAAAAATTTCGAAATGAGCCGCAAGGTACTAAGGGCAAACCGAAAGTTTTTGTTCAGGGCAAGGGAATGGATACCACGCCCGGCCGTTCGATGCGGCCCCGCATCGGTTCGGCACGTGTGCGCGTGCCGGTTACCGGGCGCACCCTGATCCAGTCGCCCACGGCACCTGCATCGAGAGCCTCGCCCGGTTGCGAGACGGAAAAGCCGTCACCGGAAATCGAGATCGCGACCGCATCGCCGCGATTGACCGCATTGGCCACGGGAGCGGCGGCGACCGGAGCGGCCTGGCGCACCGGCACGAAAATCCGCCAGCCGTTGGCATCGCCGCACTGGACGACGACGCTGTCATGCATCGTCGTGCGCCAGGACAGCGCCAGTCCGCTGCGGCAAGGCTGCAGGCGCAGACGGCGGTCGACACCCGTCATGGCCCCGCCGACCGCGCCGATCGGCGCTCCGGTAAAGCCGGCAACCTGCCGGTCGATCGCTTCGAGATCGGCAAAGCCGGCAAGGGCGGAAGCTGCCGCGGCGGCAGCGAGGACAAGGCCAGTCGTCATCTTCAGGGTATCCTGTAGCTTTAACTTTGGCCCGACTCCTGCAATTTCCGTGCCACTTCCGGCGCATTTTTCTGCGTCCCGCGCGACGAGAGGCTGACTTGCGCAGCCGCCCTGCCCTCATCGTTCACCAGCGGCGCATCGTAAGCAATGACGACGCGCGATGGACCTTGCCCGGGCTCGACGACGATACGTGCGGCGTGGCCTGCCCTCCCCGCCTGCTCGAGCAGGCGCGTGGCTTCGGCCATCGCGCGGGCCTGCGCCTCGGGGGCCTCTCCGTAATGCGCGGTGATCGTGAGCTGCTGGCGCGGATCGACGGCCTGCTGTGCCAGCCACCGCGAAAGCGGCGGCGCACCCGGCGCATCGACATAGACGGCGAGCGGCTCGGACTGCGGCGAAACCGCTGCTCCGCCGCCAGCCTGCGCCGCAACCTTTCCGGCCTTGGCGAAGGCTTCGGGCGGCTGCCGGCTCACCGCGGCGGCCGTTACCATGAACAGGATCAGGGAAAGGTCGGCCAGCGCGGTTTGCCAACCGACCGAGGCGCGCCCGCTCACGCGCGTGAGCCGCGCGCGGCAATGGACGCCACGGCCTTTTCCATGGCCGCAGGGCGCGCATGGGCCGGCAAGGCGGAAACGAGCTGGCCCTCCAGCCAATCGAGCACTTTCTGGCGCTCACGCTCTTCCTTCGCGCCCACCCGGGCCACGACGCGCGCAAGCGGAGCGAAGACGATGTTGCCCAGCAACAGCCCATAGAGCGTCGTCAGCACGGCCATCGAGATTGCAGTAGTGAAATCTCCGGCCCCTTCCGCGCCGCCGGGCAACTGGCTGAGCGAGACAAGCGTGCCGGCAAGTCCGAAAACCGGCGACAGGTCTGCCGCCTGGTTGAAGGTACGCACGGCGCGGCGATTGCGCACCACGCGGCGGCGTTTGTGGGCGACATGGGCCGCCTGCAGGGCGCTGATCGAACGGGTTCCGATCAAGGCATCGGTCGCCTCGTCGAATTCCGCATCGCCGAAATGATGCGGTGCCGTGCGGATAACCCCGTCAGTCTGCATTTCCCGCACGTGCCCGGCCAGTTCGGCGCGGGCGCGGGCAGCATCGAAACGCTTGCCGAACAGGCCGCCAAGCGATGCGAACGCCGTGCGCGTGTCCCGCAGGCCGCAGCGCATGACCGTCGCCGCGATCGTACCGCCCACAACGATCAGGGCGCTGGTGGCATCGAACAGATTGTCGACCTGCATGAAGCTGCATCTCCTTCGTGCAGGATAGAACGGACGGCAATGCGGGAATTTCAGGGGCTTGGCGGATCCTTTTTGCCGCCATCCGGCAAAGCCTTGCCGCCTTGCCCTGCCGCCTCCGGCAAGAGAGCGGCAAAAGCCCGGAAATCCGCGGCAATCGATGAAACTGGCACGGTACTTGCGAATAACCGGGGAGATTAAACCTGGAGCCAGGACAAATGCCGCAGGACCTGTTCGGAATTCACGCCAAGGCGCTCGAGCTTCGCTCCGAGCGCATGGGCGTGATCGCCTCGAACATCGCGAATGCCGGGACCCCGGGCTACAAGGCGCGCGACATCGATTTTGCCGCGGCGCTGAAGTCCGCAAGCAACGGCGCCGATATCGAGAGCGCAGCCCAGAGCGCCACGCAATACCGCATTCCGGTGATGCCCTCGCTCGACGGCAATACGGTGGAGCTGCAGAACGAGCAGCTCGCCTTTTCGGAAAACGCCGTCGGCTACGCCACCACGCTCGAGTTCATCCGCTCGCGCGTCGACAACGTCAAACGCGCACTGAGAGGTGAATAGGATGGCCGGTCAGCCCTTTACCATCTTCGACGTCGCACAGCGCGGCATGTCCGCCCAGCTCGTGCGCATGAACGCCGCCGCTTCCAACCTCGCCAATGCCGGCACCGTGTCGGGCAGCGAGGCGGATGCCTACAAGCCGATCCGCGCCGTCTTCGCCGAGGACCTCGATCGCGCCAGCGGCCTTGCCACCGTTCAGGTGCAGGGTGTGGTGCGCGAACAGGCCGCAGCGGTGCGCGAACACAATCCCGACCACCCGCTCGCCGATGAAAACGGCGATGTCTGGGCCGCTCCCGTCGATGAGAACGCCGAGATGGTCGAGATGCTCGAGGCCTCGCGCCAGTACCAGAACATGGTCGAGGCCCTTTCCACCGCCAAGCAACTCATGCTCGACACGATGAGGCTCAAATGACCGTCAGTTCCGTAAATTCGACAAGCGCGTCGACGAGCACCTCGTCGACCAACAAGACTTCGCTCGCTTCGCTCAATTCCGGCGATTTCCTCAAGCTGATGCTCGCGCAGATGCAGCAGCAGGACCCGACCAACCCGGTCGACCAGAAGGAAATGCTCGCGCAGATGGCGCAGTTCTCGCAGCTCTCGAGCACGACCGAGATGTCCGACACGCTGAGCACGATTTCCTCGAAGCTCGACACGCTCGTGACGGCCCAGACTTCGACCAACGAGGCCCTGACCTCGCTCGCACAGCAAGTAGCCGCTTCGCAGGCGACCGACAGCTCGGCCAGCGCCTGACACCGCATTCCAGGAGACCAACGCCATGTCTTTCTACACTTCGCTTACCGGCCTCAAGAACGCCCAGACCGACCTCAACGTCATCTCGAACAACATCGCCAACGCCGAGACCAGCGGCTTCAAGAAGAGCGATACCGCTTTCGCGGACATCGTCTCCTCCTCGGCCTTTTCGGACCCGAAGCTGACCGTCGGCATCGGCGCGCGCGTCTCGTCAATCACCCAGAACTTCTCGCTGGGCGCGGTCGAGCAGACCGGCAATGCGCTGGACATCGCGATCAACGGTGAAGGCTTCTTCACCGTCGTCTCGCCGATCTCGGGTGAGACCCAGTACACCCGCGCCGGCTCGTTCAACGTCGACGGCCAGGGCTATGTCCAGAATGCCGTGGGTTCGCGCCTGCAGGCCTTCCCGGTCGACGCCACCGGCGCGATCACTTCGACCACCACCCTGCAGGACGTACAGATCCCGCAGACCAACGCAGCCGGTTCGGAATTCGCCGGTGTCACGATCGGCGTGAACGGCAACGTCGTCGCCACTTACGCCGACGGTTCGAACGCCACGCTCGGCGTCGTCGCGATGGCCTCTTTCATCTCTCCCACCGGTCTCAAGCAGGTCGGCAATGCCAGCTGGGAAGCCACCGGCGTTTCGGGCGCTGCCAATTACGGCCAGGCGGGCGGCGGTCTCTATGGCGAACTGCTCTCCGGTGCAATCGAGCGTTCCAACGTCGACATCGCCGAGGAACTGGTCTCGCTGATCACCGCGCAGCGCAACTTCCAGGCCAATGCCAAGGCCGTCGATACCGCCACCCAGATCTCGCAGACCATCATCAACCTGCGGACCTGAAGCCAGCAGTAGCAAACCCTGACAAGGACCTGACCCCATGGACCGGCTGATCTATACCGCCGTTTCCGGCATGAATGCCTCGATGACGCGCGAGCGCGTGATCGCAAGCAACATGGCCAATGCCCAGACGATCGGCTTTCGCAAGGAAATCATCCAGGCGACGCCGATGACGCTGGAAGGCCCGCAGCTGGAAGCGCGCGCGATGACCAGCACCGAAGTGCGCGGCGCATCGATGAAGGAAGGCTCGGTCACCTCGACCGGCAATCCGCTCGACGTCGCGCTCGACGGCGATGCCATGCTCGCGGTCCAGGCCTACGACGGCGGCGAGGCCTATACCCGCCGCGGCGACCTCTCGGTCTCGGTCACCGGCGTGATCGAGAACGGCGAGGGCCTGCCCGTCCTGGGCGACAACGGCCCGGTCACGGTCCCGCCCGGTTCGATCGTCACCATCGCGCCCGACGGCGGCGTGCTGGTCAAGGACCCGGCAACGCCCCAGGACCCGCCGGTCCGCCTCGACCGCCTCAAGCTGGTCAGCACCACCGGATCGCAGATCGAGAAGGACCTCGCCGGCCAGTTCCGCGTGCGCGGCGGCGGCGTTCTGCCGGTCGACGAGAACGCCCGGCTGACCCCCGAGGCCCTTGAACAGTCAAACGTGAACGCATCCGAAGTGCTGGTCGAGATGATCTCGGCCCAGCGCCTTTTCGACATGCGTACCAAGCTCGTCGACACCGCCAAGCAGCTCGACGAAGGCGGCGCGCGTCTCATGCGCATCGAT
Organism: Novosphingobium sp. PY1; assembly: GCF_017312445.1. Classification (NCBI taxonomy): domain Bacteria; kingdom Pseudomonadati; phylum Pseudomonadota; class Alphaproteobacteria; order Sphingomonadales; family Sphingomonadaceae; genus Novosphingobium; species Novosphingobium sp. PY1. The sequence continues at coordinate 23,926 of NZ_BLTI01000003.1, forward strand.
TCCTGAGGAGTAAGAAACCATGCCTAGCTCAGCACTCCAGGTCGCCCGCACCGGTCTCGAAGCCCAAGACCAGCGCATGCGCGTGATCGCCAACAACCTCGCCAACGTCGGTACCACCGCGTTCAAGCGCGACCGCGCCAACTTCGCGACGCTGGCCTACCAGGACGCGCGCGTGGCCGGGGCGGACTCATCGACCGAGACCACTTACGCCACCGGCCTGAATCTGGGCACCGGCGTTGCCATCCAGTCGACCACGCGCATGGAAACGCAAGGCTCGCTGGAGACGACCGGCAACTCGCTCGACCTCGCGCTCGACGGCACGGGTTATTTCCAGGTCCAGCTTCCCGGTGGCCAGCTCGGCTATACCCGCGCGGGCAACTTCACCCGTTCGTCCGAAGGCCAGCTGGTGACCTCGCAAGGTTACGCGCTGCAGCCCTCGATCACCGTCCCGGACAATGCCACGTCGATCACCATCTCGACCGACGGCACCGTCTCGGCGCAGATCGCCGGCCAGTCGGACCCGACGCAGCTCGGCCAGATCACGGTCGCCAGCTTCACCAACCCGGGCGGCCTGCAGGCTTCCTCGGACAACTTCATGCTCGAGACCGCGGCCAGCGGCCCGGCGCAGATCGGCGTTCCCGGCGAAAACGGCCGCGGCCAGATCCGGCAGGGGATGCTCGAGGCCTCCAACGTCAACATCGTCGAGGAGCTGGTCGACATGATCGAAACCCAGCGCGCCTACGAGATCAACTCCAAGATGATCTCGGCCGTCGACCAGATGTTGCAGAACGCCAACCAGACGCTGTGATCGCCATGACGCGCAAGACCATCGTTTCGGCCATCGCCACAGTTGCCGCCCTTGCGGCACTCGGCGGCGCGCCGGCCTATGCCAAGAAGCACAAGCCTTCGGGCTTCGAGCCGACCTTGCCCCTGGCCCAGCCCGCAGCGCCAAGCGCGCCGACCGGCGGCATCTTCAATGCCTCGGCCGGCTATGCCGCACTTTACGAAGGCAACCGTGCGCGCCGGATCGGCGATCCGCTGACCATCGTCCTGATCGAGACAACGACGGCGTCCAAGGCCGTCAGTTCCAAGAGCCAGAAGGGCGGAGGCGCCTCGATCACCCCGCCCACGGCCGGGCCGCTGTCATTTTTAAATCCCGATGCGCTTAAAGCCAGCAGCTCTTCGTCGTTCAATGGTCAGGGAAATGCGGCCCAGACGAGTTCGCTCGCCTCGACGCTTTCCGTCACGATCGCCGAAGTGCGGCCAAACGGCACCGCGCTGGTCAAAGGGGAAAAGCAGATGCTGCTCAGCCAGGGTGATGAATGGGTCCGGTTCTCCGGCATCGTTCGCCTGGCCGACGTCGACGAGGAAAACTCGATCCTCTCCAGCCGCGTGGCAGATGCGAAGATCGAATATTCGGGCAAGGGCTCGCTCCAGCGCGCCAGCCGCCAGGGCTGGCTGGGCAAGTTCTTCAACATGATTTCGCCGTTCTGAGGGAGGCCGAGATGATCCGCAAAATCCTGCTCGTCCTTGCCGCAGCGATGACCGCGCTGACCCCGGGCATCGCCAGCGCCGAACGCGTACGCGACCTCGGCCAGTTCCAGGGCGTGCGCTCCAACCAGCTGACCGGCTACGGCATAGTCGTCGGCCTGCCCGGCACCGGCGACGACAACCTGGAATACCTGACGCAGGCGATGAAGGGCGTTTCGGGCCGCATGGGCCTGACCCTGCCGCCCGGCGTCTCGCCCGGTCTCAAGAATGCCGCCGCAGTGATGATCACGGCCGACCTGCCTGCCTTCGCCAAGCCGGGCCAGCGCATCGACGTGACCGTCTCGACAATCGGCAAGGCCAAGTCGCTGCGCGGCGGCGCGCTGATCATGACCCCGCTCTACGGCGCGGACGGCCAGATCTACGCGATGGCCCAGGGCAACCTGGCGGTCGGCGGGCTCGGCATTTCGGGCAAGGACGGCTCGAACGTCACCGTCAACATTCCGACCGTGGGCCGCATCGCCGATGGCGCCAGCGTCGAACGTGCGGTCGCCACCGGCTTCGACAGCGATCCCCTGCTGCGCTGGAACCTGTTCAACGCCGACTTCCTCACGGCCTCGCGCGTGCGCGACGCGATCAACCGCCGCCTGCCGGGCACCGCCTCGGTCGAGGACGGCGTCACCCTCGCCCTGCGCCTGCCGCCGCAGTCCGACACCCGGGCCAGCGTCATGGCCGCGATCGAGATGATCGAGGTCGAACCGGCGGAAACCGCCGCGCGCGTCATCGTCAACAGCCGCACCGGGACCGTCGTGATCAACAATGCGGTGCGCCTCTCGCCCGCCGCGATCAGCCACGGCAAGCTGACCGTGCGCGTCGACGAGGACCCGACAGTCGTCCAGCCCGCGCCGTTCAGCCGCGGCCGGACCGCCGTCGAGCAGAACAGCACGATCACGACCGACGAGGAAAAGCGTTCGGTCGCGATGTTCAAGCCTGGTGCCTCGCTGTCCTCGGTCGTCGATGCCCTCAACATGCTGGGCGTCACCCCTTCTGACCTCGTGGCGATCCTCGAGGCGCTCAAGCAGGCCGGCGCGCTCAAGGCCGAGATGGTGGTGATATGAGCGTCATCCTGCCTTCCACCCCGGGCCTGACCGTCAACGCACAGAGCAGCGACCGCGAGAAGCTGCACACGACGGCCAAGCAGTTCGAAGCCATCTTCGTGCGCCAGATGCTGGCCGCCGCCCGCAAGACCGACTTTGGCGGCGAGGACGTCTTCGGCAGCCAGGCGATGGACACATTCCGACAGCTTCAGGACGAGCACTTCGCCGATGTCACCGCCGAATCCGGCACGCTCGGCATGGCCTCGATCATCGAGGCGCAGATGGCACGGTTCTTGCCTGCAGAGACCACGCCAGAAGCCGACGTCGCGGCGCAAGAAAAGGCGCAAAGGTAAACCATGGGCGCAGACCTCCTCTCGATTGCCAAGTCCGGCGCTGCGGCGGCCCGCACCGCACTGGACCTGACCGCGCAGAATATCGCCAACGCGTCGTCGGAGGGCTATGTCCGCCGCACGATCAGCGTGTCCGAACTCGCTGCGAACTCGGTCAGCTCGGCCCCGACGGCGGTCAATCTCGCAGGCGTTCGGGTCAACGGGGTCGTGCGCAATGCCGACGTCTTCCGCCAGGCCGAAGTGCGCCGCACCGGCGCCGATGCCGCCCGCGCGAGCACGGAAGTCCAGGGCCTGGAAAACATCGAGAGCTCCGTCGAACAGACCGGCGTCTATGACGCCATCGTCGCCTTCGAAGGCAGCCTTCAGCAGCTTCTGTCCGACCCCACCGACGGTTCGCTGCGAGCCGCCGTGCTGGAGCAGGGACGGACCCTTTCGGAAACCTTCAACGTCGCGTCTTCCAGCCTCGATGCGGTCGGCAAGGGACTGCAGTTCGAAGCCCAGGACGGCGTCGACGAGGTCAACCGGCTCGCCGGCGAACTGGCCCGCGTCAACCTGCGCCTCTCACGCGCGTCGGACCAGTCGAGCGACCAGACAACGCTGCTCGACCAGCGCGACTCGCTGCTTGAGCAGATGAGCAAGGTCGCCAACGTCAGCGCCAGCTACAATCCGGACAAGACCGTCAGCGTCACCATCGGCGGCACAGCCGGGCAGACGCTGGTCTCGGGCGGCACCACAGCGACGCTGGCGATGGCGACGGCCGCCGACGGCACCATATCCTTTACTCTGGACGGCGCGGCCGCCTCGATCAGCTCGGGCGCGCTCGCCGGCCAGAGCCAGGCCCTCACCCAGCTTGCCGACACCCGCAGCCAGCTAGACACGCTGGCCGCCAAGATCGTCGACGTCGTCAACACCGCACAGGCCAATGGCGCCGACCTCAACGGCAATGCCGGCCAGCCGCTGTTTTCGGGTACCGGCGCCGGCGACATGGCGATGATCGCCACCAATGGCAGCGCGATCGCGACGGCCCCTGCCGGATCGGCAGCGAACAGCCGCGACCCCGCCAACCTGACTGACCTTCGCAGCGCCCTCGACACCGCCGATCCGGCCGGCGAAATGGACACCCTGCTCTTTACCATTTCCAGCGCCGTCGCCGGCCGCACGGTCACGCGCGACGCCCTGGAATCCATCGCAAGCACCGCCAAGGTCGCGCTCCAGGCGCAGGCCGGCGTCGACCTCGACGAAGAAGCGGTGAACCTCGTGCGCTACCAGCAGGCTTTCCAGGCCAACGGCCGCGTCATGCAGGTCGCAAGCGACATCTTCGATTCCATCCTGAACATCAGGTGAGGCTGACATGGCGATCGTTTCCACCAGCACCAGTGCCTTCTTCGAACGGTCCCGCGCCAACCTGAAGGACTTGCGCGCGCAGACCGAGACGCTGCAGGGCCAGCTCTCCAGCGGCAGCAAGCTCTCGCGCTCGTCCGACGATCCGGTCGCGGCCTCGCGCCTGCGCTCGCTCTCGCGTTTGGAATCGCTTTCCAACATCGACAAGTCCAACTCGCAGCGCGCCAATGCCGACCTGAGCCTTGCCGACGCCGCGCTTTCCGACATGTCGGATGCGCTGATCCGTGCGCAGGAACTCGCCACCCAGGCGGCCAGCGATTCGATCTCAAGCGACCAGCGCGCCTCCATCGGCCGCGAACTGGACTCGATCTATTCGACCCTGATGACCCTCGCCAATGCGCGCGATTCGAACGGCCATGCCCTGTTCGGCGGCGAAAGCTCCGGCGACGCCTATGCGCTCGATGCCTCGGGCAATCCCGTCTATGTCGGCACGCCTTCCTCGGGGACCCTTCCGCTCGGCGAAGGCCAGACGGTCGCCCGTTCGCTGACCGGACCGGAATTCCTCAACTTCTCTGTGGGCGGTACGCCGACGGACCTGCTGTCGGTCGTGAAAAATCTCGGGGCTGCGCTTCAGGGTGCGGCCGCCGATCCGGCCGGTGCCGCCAATGACGGTCTGGATGCGCTCAAGGCCGGCCTCGACTCGCTCACGACCGGACAGACCGTGGTCGGCACCCGCCTTGCCTGGATCGAGCTGACCACCGATCGCCGCACCAACCTATCGCAGCTTCGCTCCACCGAGGAGACCGACATCGGCGCGACCGACATCGCATCCACCGCGGCTTCGCTGCAGGAAGCGCTGCTGGTGCTGGAAGCCAGCCAGGCCAGCTTCACCAAGCTCGCCAATCTATCGCTGTTCAACAATCTGAGCTGACGCTTGCCCCCGGTCCAACGGGACAGGACCGGGTTTCTACTTTTCAGGGGGACTTCCAAACATGTTTGCAATCGTCGGCGTCGTGATCTTGCTGGTCATGGTATTCGGCGGCTTCGCCCTCACCGGCGGCGCGCTGGGACCGGTCATGCACGCGATCCCGCATGAGATGCTGATCATCGGCGGCGCCGCTGTGGGCGCTATCGTTACCGGCAACTCGATGCACCAGCTCAAGGCGCTCGGCAGCGGCATGGCCAAGGTCTTCAAGGGCCCCAAGCACAACAAGCAGGATCACATCGACGCGATCATCCTGACCACGCGCCTGATGAAGATCCTGCGCACCGAAGGTCCGGTTGCGCTGGAAAGCCACGTCAACGAACCCAAGTCGTCCGCGCTTTTCGCCGAGTTCCCGCGGCTGCTGGCCAACGACGCGCTCGTCCACCTGATCTGCGACACCCTGACGCTCATCGTGGTCTCCTCGGGCACGCTGGAAGTCCATGCCGTCGAGGACGTCATGGACAATGCGATGAAGACGCATTTCCACGAGCTTCACGAGCCGCAGCACGCGCTGCAGACGCTCGCAGACTCGCTGCCTGCGCTGGGCATCGTCGCCGCCGTTCTCGGCGTGGTGAAGACGATGGGCTCGATCGACGAGCCGCCCTCGGTTCTGGGCGGCATGATCGGCTCGGCGCTCGTCGGAACCTTCATGGGCGTGCTGCTCGCCTACGGCATCGTTGCGCCGATGGCCGGCCGCCTCAAGCAGGTGATCGAGGAAGACGAGCAGATCTTCCACGCCGTCAAGCAGGTAGTCATCGCCAGCCTTCACGGATGGCCGCAGCCGCTGGTCGTGGAATCGGCCCGCTCGGGTCTCGGCCACTCCTTCCGCCCCGGCCTGTCCGAACTTCTCGACGCGATGAGGGGACGCTGACGTGGCCACCAAGCGAGGCAAGAACGAATTGCCGCCGCCGATCATCGTGAAGAAGATCACGGTGGTGGAAGGCGGACACCACGGCGGTGCCTGGAAAGTTGCCTACGCCGACTTCGTGACCGCGATGATGGCCTTCTTCCTCCTGCTCTGGATCCTCGGCGCGACGACCGAGAAGCAGCGCAAGGGCATTGCCGACTACTTCACGCCGACCCTGGTCAAGACCAAGGAATCCTCGGCCGGGTCCAACAACGGCCTGCTGGGCGGTTCTTCGCTGACCGACGTCGACAATTATCCGCATGCCATGGGCCAGACCGGCACCCAGGCCATGACGATCCCGCGCGATGCGACCGGCGGCCCCAAGGAGGGCGGCACCAAGATCAAGCGCTCGGCCCGCGCCAAGCAATCTGTCGAGGAAAAGCTGCGTTCGACCGAAAGGCTGCGCAAGCTGGCCAAGCAGGTCCGCCTCGTCGACACCTCGATCGGTGTGCGCATCGACCTCGTCGACGATGCCGACTTCTCGATGTTCCGTCTCGGCACCACCGTGCTGACGCCCGATGCAGTCGAGCTGATCTCGGCGATTGCGGACGCGGTAGGAGCCGACGGCGGCCAGCTGACCCTGCGTGGCCACACCGACGCCCTGCCCTACAAGTCTGGCACTTACGGCAACAACTGGTCGCTCTCGGCCGGTCGCGCCGAAGCCACCCGCCAAGCGCTGATGCGTGACGGCATCGCCGAAGACCGCTTCAAGCGGATCGAAGGCGTAGCCGACAAGGAACTGCTGATTCCCGACAATCCGCAGGACCCGCGCAACCGCCGTATCTCGATCACTCTCCTGGACTGAGCTTCGGCTCGGTCCACGGCGGGACGCGAATCGGGCCGATCCCCCGATCTCCAATCATCTTCGGCCCGTGAGGTGAGGGTCCCCATGCCCTCACCTTCCGCGTTCCCGCCTTCCATTCGCCCCCATCGGTTCCACCCCTCTACAATAGAAAGAATGCGCAAGGGACGGACGTTCCCGGACGATCCGCCGCAAAAAGCCATCGAACCTCGCCGGGCCGCCAGTCTCCAAACTCCGTAGGCCCGGATCTCCAATCACCTGACGACAGCCCGTTCACGCCCACGCCGAGCGATTGCCGCACTCATGCGCGATCCCCCGGCCTGGACGTGAGCGGGCTTTTCTTTGAGCTGGGATCCGACCTGGCCAAGCCGGGGCGGCATCGACCAGATCAGCCCACACAGGGCTGTGGCCGCGAAGTGATCGAGATCTGCCCCGCCCGCTCCATTCATCCTCAACCTGTCGCGGGCTGCGGGCCATGCGCCTCCGCGATCGGGCTTCGACAAGCTTTGCCTGAGCTGGGGGTAGAGTGAGCGGCAATGCAGGAGAGCGAAGACAGCGCCAACGTCACTGCTCATCCGAAGACTGTCGCAGGACGCGAACCGCGCGCCGCCGTAACCGGACTTCGACAAGCTCTGCCTGAGCGGAAGGCGGTGGGGTGAAAGGGCTGGAGAGCGAGGACAGCGCCACCCACACCGTTCATCCTGAGCCTGTCGAAGGATGACGCCCCTGGCACGGCGCCTTCGCCGAGAGCGAATCACCTACCGATTCGCCGTTAACCCGTTCGCGATTCGCGCTCGGCTGCCACGCGTTGCCTTCGGTAACGGCACGAATCGCTTCGGCCCGCGCGAAGCGCAGGCACGGAGAAGGCCCCGACGGACTGGGGAGAACCGTCGGGGCCCTAGCCTGCCGAATGCAGGCTATTGGTTACTTTTCGCTACTTAGCGAAGCAGCGAGAGCACGTTCTGCTGGCTCTGGTTCGCCTGGGCGAGCATCGCGGTCGACGCCTGCGACAGGATCTGCGACTTGGCCATCGCGGTCGTTTCCGACGAGTAGTCAGCGTCTTCGATACGCGAACGGGCGTCCGAGAGGTTCGTGACGTTGGCAGTCATCGTGTTGACGGCCGAGTCGAGGCGGTTCTGCGAAGCACCCAAGTTGGCGCGAGCGGTCGAGACTTCGTCAAGAGCAGTGTCGAGGTCGTCGAGCTCGGTACCGGCCAGCGCGGTCACATCGACGGCAAGGGCTGCAGTCATGCCGGTTCCGGCGCTCACGTCGTCGAAGGTCAGGTCGATGGTGTCCGAAGCGTTGGCGCCGACCTGGATCTTGACGGTGCCGGCAGTACCGGCGGTGCCGTCGAACAGCTTGTTGCCGTTGAACTCAGTGTTGCCCAGAACGTCGGTGATCTGCGACTGAAGCTGCGAAACTTCGGTCTGCATGCGGGTGCGGTCGTCGGCCGAATAGGTGTCGTTCGAACCCTGAACGGTCAGTTCGCGAACGCGCTGCAGCATGTTGGTGACTTCCGAGAGCGCGCCTTCAGCGGTCTGCGCCATCGAGATGCCGTCGTTAGCGTTGCGGATGCCCTGGCTCATGCCCTTGATCTGCGAGGTCATCGAGGTCGCAATGGCGAGGCCTGCGGCGTCGTCCTTGGCGGAGTTGATGCGCTTGCCGGTCGACAGGCGTTCCATCGAGGTGCTGAGCATCTTGCTTGCCGAGTTCGAGGCGTTGGTAGCCCGAATCGCACTGATGTTGGTATTGATAACAGACATTTAGGTAGCTCCCGTTGAATGTGCCGAGTTCCGGATCAGCTTCGCCGGCCCATCCGGCTCCGCTGCCAAGGTGAAGACCGGCAAGCTGGCGGCAAATTTAAGCCGCCCCGGCAAAAAAAGGTTACCCACCCCATCATAAACCCGCGGAATCCCGTCAAACTTCGCCGAATCCCGAGTGTAAAATTTTCCGAATTTTTAACTGAATCACCCGCATAAACGGCCGTGGAGATTGGTTAATGCTACGGGGGACATCGAGACATGGGCGGGTTGAATTTCGACTCGAAATTCGCCCAGCGGCACGGACCGCTGGCAGATCGGGGAATGGCTATTGCCACTTCACTCCTCGATCTTGGTGCAATCGATTTGCGTGACGCTGCGGACGAGGCTCCTGGCCGTCCGCGCACGCGGTCGGTTCAACTTTCACGCGGCACTGCGCCCGCATTCGGTCGCAAGGGCGCATCGCAGATCGCGTTGACCTATGTCGATCCGGTCAGTGAAGCTTCGCTTGCCATGCTGCTCGCAGCCATGGCCGGCGCCGACGAGCCGATCGCGGCGGACCCGGAAAGCCTTTCGGTCTTCGCTCTCGCCGACCGTCTGGCCAACAGCGATATTCCGGTGCTGATCAACGGCCCGACCGGGACCGGCAAGGAAGTCCTGAGCCGCTTCATCCACGCCCGCAGCCCGCGCCGCGAAGGCCCGTTCATCGCCGTCAACTGCGCGGCGATGCCCGAGACGATGCTCGAGGCGATGCTCTTCGGCCACCAGAAGGGCGCATTCACCGGCGCTACCCAGGCGAGCGAAGGCTTCATCCGCGCGGCGGACGGCGGCACCCTGCTGCTGGACGAAATCGCCGAGATGCCGCTTCAGCTCCAGGCCAAGCTGCTGCGCGCGCTGCAGGAACAGGAAGTCGTTCCGATCGGCTCGACCAAGCCGATCAAGGTCGACGTGCGCATCATCGCCTGCGCCAACCGCGACCTGCCGACCGAAGTGGCCGAAGGCCGCTTCCGCGCCGACCTTTACTACCGCCTGAACGTGTTCCCGCTGACGCTGCGCCCGCTGCGCGAGCGCGCCGACGACATCGCCCCGCTCGCCTTCGCGATGGCGCTGCGTCACGCGCCGGACCCGGCCAAAGTGCCGTGCCCCAGCGAAGCGGCGATCGCGATGCTCAAGCTGCACTCCTGGCCCGGCAACGTGCGCGAGCTGGAGAACGTCATGCGCCGCGCGCTGCTCCTTGCCCACGGCAACGACGTGATCACGCCCGAGCACATCGTGTTCGACAGCCCGGCCCGCCTGATCGAATCGCCCGTCACGGCCACCGGCTTCGGCGTCACCGTAGCCCAGCCGCAGGTCGAAGAGGCGGAAACGCCGCGCAAGCTTTCCTCGATCGTGCAGATCTCGGAAGCCCGCGCCATCGTCGAGACGCTCGAGGCATGCGGCGGCAGCCGGGTGCGTGCGGCCCGCGAACTCGGCATCTCCGAACGGACCCTGCGCTATCGCCTCGCTTCGATGCGTGATGCCGGGATCGAGATCGGCAGAGCGGCCGCAGGAGGCCGTCGATGAGCGGCATCTCCGGCATCGGGGGCGGCGCTGGAGGAATTCAACAGATCATGGCCATGCGCCAGCAGATCATCCAGCGCAACGAACTGCTCCAGCAAATTCATGCGCCGAAAGGCCCTGATCAGGCAGGCGGCGTGGCCGGTGTCGGCGGCGCAGCCCCGACCGAGGTCCAGGCCCCGGCCCAGGGTTTCGCCGATACGCTCAAGACGGCACTCGACAACGTCAATGCCGTCCAGGCCAAATCGGACACGATCACCGACGCCTACCAGCGCGGTGAAGTGACCGACGTCGCCAGTGTCATGCTTGCCCGGCAGGAAGCCGGAGTCGCATTCGAAGCGACCATGCAGGTTCGCAACAAGCTGTTGTCCGCCTACCAGGACATCATGCGGATGGGGGTATAATGTACCATGCCCGAGCTCGTTCCAGCCACGCCTGACGGCGTCCCGGCGGCCTCGCTGCCCGCCACGCAGTCGATGTTTGCTCCGCTCACCGATCCGGCAGGCGGCAGCATGCTCACGCGCCTTGGCACTTTCACGGCCCAGCCGGCGGTCCGCAAGGTCCTGCCGGTGTTCGTCGGCCTGTCAGCCATCGGCGGGGCCCTGCTCGCGTGGAGCGCGCTCGCGCCTTCTCCGCAGCGCGTGCTGTACTCGCAGCTTGCCGACAGCGAACGCGCGAGCGTCGCCGCCGCGCTCGACCAGGCCTCGATCGACTACTCGATCGACAACAGCACCGGCGCCCTCTCGGTTTCCGAGGGCGACTTCTACAAGGCGCGCATGCTGGTCGCTTCCGACGGCGCGCTGGCGACACCGGAATCGGGCGTGCAGATGCTCGACAACATGCCGATGGGCGCCAGCCGCACGCTGGAAGGCGAACGCCTGCGCGCAGCCCGCGAGGCCGACCTGCAGCAGACCATCGCCCAGATCGACGGCGTGGAATCGGTCCGCGTGCATCTGGCGCAGGGCGAGAAATCGGTCTTCGTGCGTGAAAACGTGCCGCCGACCGCCTCGGTCATGGTCCGTCTCGCGCGCGGCCGTTCGCTGACCGAGAGCCAGGTTTCGGCCATCCTCAATCTCGTGGCCGGCTCGGTGCCGGGCCTCTCGCCCGACGCCGTGCGCGTCGTCGACCAGCACGGCCAGCTCCTGTCGGAGACCGGCGGGGTCGACAGCGACCGCCTCGACCTGCAGGCCCGGATGGAATCCAAGCTGCGCGAACAGGTCTCGCAGCTGCTGCGCCCGATGCTTGGCGAAGGCAATTTCACCTCGGAAATCCAGGTCGACCTCGACATGGACGAAGTGACTTCCGCCCGCGAAAGCTACGACAAGGACGGTGTCGTACGCACAGAGACCGAGGCGCAGTCGCAATCGACCGCTGCCACTCCGGCCGTCGGCGTCCCGGGCGTCCTGTCCAATACCCCGCCGCCGGTAACGCAGGCCCAGCCGGGCGCGCCGCAGGGCACTGCGCCGCAGCCGGGAGCGACTCCGCCGACCAACGGCGAGTCCCGCTCCTCGCGCACTTATGAACTGGGCCGCGAAGTCTCGGTCGCCAACACCACGCCGGGCGGCATAAAGCGCCTCTCGGTTGCGGTCGCGATCAGCGCCGATGCCATGAAGGGCGCCAAGGCCAAGGACATCCAGGAAATCGAGGCGCTCGTCAGCGCCGCGGTCGGCGCCAACCCGCAGCGCGGCGACCAGGTCAAGGTCATCGCGCGCAGCTTCGAGCCGATCGGGGATGCCGCCGCCCTGCCGTTCTACGAAATGCCGTGGTTCCCGATGGTCGTACGCTACGGTTCGGCCGTCCTTGCCGTCCTGATGGTGCTGCTGCTGGGGGTGCGCCCGATGGTCAAGGCCGTGCGCGGCGACAAGCCCAAGCCTGCCAAGAAGGCCAGGAAAGGCAAGAAGGGCGCTGCCGACGATGAAGACGAACTGGATGAGGAAGGCGAAACCGTCCTCGACGAGAACGGCCAGCCGGTCCTGCAGCGCAGCGCCGTGCGCGGCGCCCTGCCCGCCGGCGGCGCTGAAGACGTCGACATCGAGATCACCCGTTCTGACCTGCTCGCCAGGCAACTCAACCTTGCCCAGAAGCTGGTGGCCGAACGGCCCGACAGTGCCGTTGCCGCCTTGCGCCAGATGCTCAACGAACCGCTCGATCAGCAGGCCGAGAAGAAGGAATTCGCGCAGTGAGCGAAGTCGTACCCCTGTTCCCGGCGGACAACGCCGCGGTCATGGTCATGCTGCTCGACAACGACAATGCCTCGCGCATCCTGTCCGAACTCGAGCCCGATGAACTGCGCCGCCTGGGCGAGAAGATGTGCGCCCTGGGCGAGATCAGCCCGGACGTCATTGCCGAGGCGATCGCCGGCTTCGTCGAGAAGACCGAAAAGCTCGGCCTCGTCGCGCATGACCGCGTCGACAAGGTCCGCTCGATGATGAGCAACGCCATCGGCGAAGTGAAGACCGAGAGCGTGATGCGCCAGATCATGCCGGACGAGCCCAAGACCTCGCCGCTCGAACTGGCCCGCTGGCTCACTTCCGAAGCGCTGGTGCCGCTGGTCAAGGGCGAGCATCCGCAGGCGATTGCCGTCCTGCTGGTGCAGCTCGACCCGGTCGTCGCCGCCGAAGTGCTGCACGCCCTGCCGACCGAAGAACAGTCGCAGATCGTCCACCGCATCGCCACGCTCGGCCCGGTTTCGCCGCAGGCCATCGCGATGCTGGAAGAACTGCTGACCCGCCGCATCACCGAGAACCATGGCCATCGCCCGCTGGCAATGGGCGGTCCGAAGGAAGCGGCCGACATCATCAACGGCGCCGGCAAGGTGATCGAGAAGCGGGTGATGAGCGAGATCGGCAAGATCGACAAGGCGCTCGCCAAGGAGATCGAGAACGAGATGTTCAAGTTCGAGCATCTCTTCGTGCTCGACCCGCAGTCGATGGGCACGCTGCTGCGCGACATCGGCAACGACACCCTTATCGACGCGCTCAAGGGCATCAGCGAGGAAGAACGCGACTACTTCTTCCGCGCCATGTCGAGCCGCGCCGCCGATGGCGTCAAGGACGAGATCGCCGCTCGCGGTCGCACCAAGCTGGCCGACGTCGTCGCCGCACAGAAGGAGGTCGTCCTCGTCGCCCGCAAGCTCGCAGCCGAAGGTTCGATCATCTTCGGCTCGGGCGATGACGAATACGTCTGAGCAGCGCGATGTCCGATCTCGGCTTCAAGATACCCACGCAAGGCATGAGCCTGTTCGAGGCCATGGCCCAGCCGCAGGGCTTTCGCGCCGACGCGCGTTTCGGCGCGCTGCCCGCGCCCGAGCCCGAACCGGCGCCGCCGCCTCCATCCCTGGAACCGGCTGCGCCCGATCCGGTGGAGCAGGCCTTCACCCAGGGCTTCACCGCAGGTTACGAGCAGGCGCTGCAGGAGGCGCAGGCTCAGGCCCAGGCCGAAGCGGCCGCACGCGAAGGACTTGAGCTTTCGCTGACGCGCCTCAACGCGGTACTCGAAGAGGAACTGCGCAACCGCCTGCGCGAAACCGTGGCCGCCTTGTGCGAAAGCGCGATCGCTCCGCTGGCGATCGACGAGGACGCCCTAGCGCGCCGGATCAATGCCGCGGTGGGCATGCTCTCGCGCGCCGACGACGAGCGCGTGATCAAGCTGCACCCCGAAGACGTGAAACTGGTTTCGCCGCGCCTTGCCGCCGAATGGCAGGTGGAGGAAGAAGGCGGCCTCGAACGCGGCACGATCCGCATCGAGACGGCCAGCGGCGGGGTAGAGGATGGCCCGGCAACCTGGCGCATCGCCATCGCCGAAGCCTTGCAACAGTGCTGAGCCGCGCGTGCTGAAGCTCTGGGACCCTATCCTGACCGACCTGGCCGCCGAGCCGGTCGACCTGACGCCGCGCCGCTTCGGCCTCGTCACCGCCTGCGACGGCGGCCTGCTGGAAGTCAGCGGCCTGTCGGTACCGGTGGGCGCGATGTGCCGTGTCGGCCATGGCCGGGGCAAGACGCTCTCCGCCGAAGTCATCGGCTTTCGCAACGGCAAGACGATGATGATGTTGCTGGGCGACACGATCATGCTGCGCCCCGGCGCGCGCGTGTGCCCCGAAGGCCGCCCCGGCATGCTGCCGGTGGGCGATGCCTTTCTCGGCCGTGCCGTCGATGGCGAAGGCCTGCCGATCGACGGCGGCCTGCCGATCCATACCCGCACCGAATGGCCCGCAGGCGGCGTGCGCACTTCGGCGCTCGATCGCAGCCCGGTGCGCGAATGCTTCGACACCGGCGTGCGCTCACTCAACGCGCTCACCACTTTCGGCATCGGCCAGCGCATCGGCGTCATGGCCGGATCGGGCGTCGGCAAATCCGTACTGATCGACATGATCGCGCGCGGCGCAACCGCGGACGTGATCATCGTCGGCCTGATCGGCGAACGCGCCCGCGAGGTTTCCGATTTCGTTGAGCGGCACATGAACGCCGAGAAAAAGGACAAGACCGTGGTCGTCGCCGTACCGGCCGACCACGCGCCGAACCTGCGCCTGCGCGGCGCGATGCTCGCCACTTCGATGGCCGAGCACTTCCGCGCGCAGGGCAAGCGCGTCCTGCTCATTCTCGACAGCCTGACCCGCGTGGCCCACGCCGCGCGCGAAATCGGCCTGCTGCTCGGCGAGCCCGGCGCAGCGCGCGGCTATCCGCCATCCGCTCTCGCCACGATTACCAAGCTCGTCGAACGCGCCGGCAACTCGGCCGCCAGCAAGGGCTCGATCACCGGGCTCTACACGGTGCTGGCAGACGGCGACAACCAGGACGACCCGGTCGTCGACACCGCGCGCTCGATCCTCGACGGTCACATTGTGCTCTCGCGCGATCTCGCCCAGCGCGGGCAATATCCGGCGGTCGACATCGCCGCCTCGCTCAGCCGCGTGATGAACGACATCGTCTCGCCCGAACACCAGCAACTGGCCCGCCAGTTCCGCGCGCTTATCGCCAGCTACGAGGCCAACCGCGACCTCGTGCTGATGGGCGCCTACCGTGCCGGAGCCGACCCGCAGCTCGACAAGGCGATCGCGATGCACGAGTTGCTGACCGCCTTCCTGTGCCAGCAGGCCGGTGAAGTGATCGACCTTCCCGACAGCGGCGCGCAGCTTGCCGCCTTGCTGGGATGAGTTCATCGGTTCCTCCTGTCCCTTGCCGTGAGGCGATGCCGTGAAGGAAGAGCGCAAGCGGCTTGCGCGCCTCAAGCGGCTCGAGAAGATCCGCGCCATCGCCAAGCAGACCGCCGCCCTGGAATCCGCGCAGGCGGAAAGCACGCTCACGCAATTGCGCGCGCTGTCCGACCGCACCCGGCAGATGGCGAGCGACTATGCCAGCCGCCGCGAAATGACCGATGGCGGCTCGCTCCACCAGGTCGGCCGGTTCGTCAGCGGGCTGCAGGCCCTGACCAAGACCACCGACGGCGACGCGATACGCGCGCAGTCGATCGCCGATGCCAAGCAGCGCCTCCTTGCCGAGGCGGAACGGCGCCGCGCCGCCATCGAGGAACGCGCGCTGCTGCAGGAACGCATGATCGCCAAGGCCGGGCAAACGCCGGCCCTCGGCAGTAGAAAGGGATCTGGCACGGATCTTGAATAGTACCTTGCATGGTTAACCATGAGGTCCATCAAGGCATGATCCAGCTCTCGGCCCCGTCGATTTCCGCGAATGCTGCCCCGGCCGCCGGTACTGTGCCGACGACTGCAGCAAACGGCACGGAAACCGCCGACTTCGCCGCGCTTCTCGGCGCTGCGGGGACCCCGGGCGAGACCGCCGCGGGCGAAGCCAAGCCCGCCGCTGCCGCATTGACGGCGGCGCTGGCAGTGCAAGCGACCGGCAATGGCGGCAAGGACGGCAAGGCAACCGGCAACGAAAGCGGCAAGGATTTGCCGGTTGCCGCAAATGCCGCTGCCGCCGCTGTAGCCGCTGCCGCAACCGTTGCCGCACCGACCCTCATCAAGGATGCCAAGCCCACCGCCGAAACCGCAGAAGCGGGCGAAGGCAAGGGCGAGGCGAAGACCACCGATGCTCCCGACGAAGAAGCGACTTCTGACCAGGCAGACGTGCCCATCGCGGCTGCCAATCCCGTCATGCCGCTTGTCGTCCCACCGCTGCCCGGCACCGACAATCCCGTCGAATTCCGGGCAGCGGTTCCCGATACCGCTGCCGCTGGCCGCTCTGCCGCTTCGCTGAGCGCGCTCGTGCAGGGCACCGCAACACCGGCCAGAAACGCTGGTACCAAAGCCCAGGCCGCAGCGCCCGCACAGGTTCTGCAGGTCAAACTGGCCCCCATCGTCACCACCGATGCGGCCGAAGCCGGCAAGAGCGCCCAGGCCCCGACCGACCTCAACCCGGTAGCCGCAATCATGGCCCGCATCGACACCGCCAAGGCCGCCGCCGCAGCTACTCCCGCAGGGCAGGTGGCGCCGGCGACCACCGGCAAGGTGCAGGTCGCCGGACTTCAGGCTACGGCACTTCCGGTTCAGACCGATGCCGCACCGCGCACCGAAGCCAAGGCCGCCGCAAACCGGCCCTTCGTCGAAGCTCCGGCCGCCAAACCCGCGGACATCGACGCGCCGGTCGTGAGCGCCAAGCCCGCAGCCGCTTCCACTGCTCAGGTGGCAACGGCGACCACCGGCAAAACGCAGGCCCCGGGACTTCAGGCTACGGCACTTCCGGTTCAGACCGATGCCGCACTGCGCACCGAAGCCAAGGCGAACACTGCGAGCGAGGTCATTGCCGACCCCGGCAAGAAGGACATCGACACGGCCCAATCCGCCAGCCAGCCAGCAACGCGCTCGGCAGTGCAGCCCGCCGCCATGCACTTCGCAAGCGCGCAGCCGGCCGTCTCGACCGCGCCGGCCATTGCGACTGTCCCGGGAGCAGCGCCGACAGCAGTCGAGCAGCCCCACGATTTCACCACGCTGGTCGACCGCCTTTCCGAAGCGCGCGAAGCTGCATCGCCGCAGGTCGTGCGCACCGCGATCAACCATGCCGAGTTCGGCCAGGTCTCGATGCAGTTCCGCCAGGACGACGCGAAGATGAGCGTGACGCTCACCAATGCCGATCCCGGCTTCACGTCGGCAGTCCACTCGGCAGTCGCCGCGACGCTCGCCGGCAATGCCGCGGGCAATGGCGACCAGCAGCGCAGCGACAGCCAGCAGGCCCAACAGCAACAGCAGCAGCAGGCATCGACCCAGCAGCAGTCCGCCGCATCGAGCAACGGACAGGGCCAGGGTCAGGCACAGCAACAGGCCGCCCAGGCCCGCGCCGAGCAAGGCGAACGCAACTTTCACCGCGCGCAGTCCGCCTCGGCCGGCGCGCAGCAGGGCGAGCGCAAGCCGTCCGACGGGGCCGCCAACGGCCCTCGGCGTAGCGGCATCTACGCCTGACATCCGACTATTCAGGGGACTTTGAGATGAGCAAATCCGGCAAGGAAGAAAAGCCAGCCAAGAGTAAGGGCAAGCTCGGCCTGATCCTGGGCGCGGTGGGCCTTCTGGCCGTGGGCGGCGGCGGCATGTTCGGCCTGGTGCAGGCCGGCGTGATCGGCGGCGGCCATCACGAAGCCAAGCAGGACAACAATCCCAAGCTGATCCGCAAGGGCGAAGTCGACCCTTACGCGCCGGTCAGCGACAAGAAGGAGGAAGGCGGCGCCGCGGAAGTCGATGGCGAAGGCGGCGATGAATATCGCACCGCCTACTACACCTTCTCCGAGGAATTCACCTCGAACCTCAAGAACTCCGACGCGATGGTGCAGATGGCGCTGGCCTGCTCCACCCGCCGCGACGGCCGCGTGCTGATGTGGCTGAAGAAGCATGAACTGGCGATCCGCTCGCAGCTTCTCACCATCATCGCCGATACGCCCGAAGAGAACGTCTACACGATGGCCGGCAAGGAACAGCTGCAGAAGCGCATGACCGCCGCGATCAACAAGGTCCTCACCCAGAAGGAAGGCTTCGGCGGCGTCGACGCCGTCTACTTCCGCAGCTTCATCGTCCAGTGATCCGACGATGACGTCCGCCGCATCCCAAGGAACCGAGCGCATGAAAGCCCGCCACTGCAAGGAACTGCTGGGGACCGGTCCGTCGATCGGCGAGCTCGTCCCGGCTCTCTCGCTGATCGGCGAGCGGCTTGCGCGGGCGCTCGCCTCGGGCCTTGCCCGCCTCTCGGGCGGCGATGCCCCGGTGGTGCGCGTCGGCATGCCGCTCGACGGCACGCTGGGCTCCATCCAGTCGGAACTGCAAGGCCTTGCCTCGCACACGCTCCTTGCGGTGGGTGCGGAATCCCGGCCGATGCTGGCCGTCTTCGAGGCCGCGCCGGTCTTCCGCCTCGTCGACCGTGCCTTCGGCGGACGCGGCGACGTGCCGGACCCGCTGCCCGATACCTTCCCGCTTTCTGCCGAACTGCTGATCGCGCGCATCGAGGGCACCGTTGCCGATGCCCTCTCGATCGCTTTTGGCGGCGAAGCGAAGCACGCGGTGCGCACCGTGCGCCGCGAGACCAGCCTGCGCCAGCTTGCACCGTTCGACCGTAACGAGGAGCTGCTGCTCCTTTCGCTCGAAGTCGAGGAAACCGGCTGCGAGCCCTGGTCGATGCTGCTCGCTTTCCCGCAGACGACGCTTTCGGCGCTCGTCACCGTGCCGCGCCACCCGCGCAAGGCGCGCATGATGCAGGCCGCGCCCGATCCGGCGTCGGAGCCCTTCGCTTCGATGCCGCTGCAGGTGAAGGCCGTCCTCGTCGACATGACGATGGGCTTTTCGCGTCTGTCCAGCCTCAAGCCCGGCGACATCCTGCCGGTGGCAGTGGCGCGCAGCGTTCCTCTCAAGGTGGGCGACCAGACCGTCGCCAACGGCACTATCGGTGAACTCGACGATCGCGTCGCGGTTCAGGTTTCCCACGCATTCTGACTACGAAAGACGATCAACCATGAGCATTCATCCCCGCGGTTTCGATTTTCTTCGCGACGTCGACGTCCGGCTCTCGGTCGAACTGGGCCGCACCGAAATGAAGCTGAAGGACATCCTTGCCCTCGGCCCGGAAAGCGTCGTCGTCCTCGACCGCATGTCGGACGAGCTGCTTGACGTCCTGGTCAACGGCAAGCCGATCGCCAAGGGCGAAGTCGTCTCGCACAACGGCCGCTTCGGCCTGCGCATCGTCGAGATGGTAGGCGTCGAGGAAACCGCCGACGAAAATGCCATCCCGCTTCCCGGCGGCGCGCAGGGCTGACGCATCATGCTGTGGTACATCCTCAAGCTGATCATCCTGCTGCCACTGATCGGTTTCATCGCCTGGGGCTGCCTCAAGCTGGCGAAGAAGATGCAGGAAAAGGCCGGAATCGGCGGCGGTTCGAAGTCGATCCGCATCGTCGAGACCACCATGCTCTCGCCCACGCTCAAGCTTGCGGTGATCGAATTCCACGGCCGCGAGATCCTCGTCTCGGCCTCGCGCGGCGGCCTCACCCGCCTCGCCGAAGCACCGGCGCGTCCCCGCACTGCGGAAAGCCTGCCCGAATGAAGCGCATCGTTTCCCTGATCGCCGCACTGCCGGCGCTGCTGCTTCCCGCGGTGGCCTTCGCGCAGGTCCAGGCCCAGTCGCTTCCGGCGGCGGCGCCTGCATCGGACTCGGCGATCCCCGGCGCGCTCGACCGCGCCTTCGGGGCAATGGGCGGCACCGACGGACCGGGCATGAGCCTTTCGCTGCAGCTGCTCCTGATCATGGGGTTGCTGACGATCCTGCCCAGCCTGATCCTGATGATGACCAGCTTCACCCGCATCCTGGTGGTGCTGGCGATCCTGCGTCAGGCGCTGGGCCTGCAGCAATCGCCGCCCAATCAGGTGCTGATCGGCCTGTCGCTGTTCCTCTCGCTGTTCGTCATGGCGCCCACCCTCGAACGCGTGAACGCCAATGCCATCGCCCCCTATTCCGCCGGCACCATCAATGCCGAGCAGGCGATTGCCAACGGCGGCAAGGAATTCCACGCTTTCATGATCCGCCAGACGCGTGAGCGCGACCTGACGATGTTCGCCGAGATGGCCAATGCACCGCGTTTCGCGAAGCCGGCCGACGTGCCCTTCTCGATCCTGCTGCCCGCCTTCGTCACCAGCGAACTGAAGACCGCCTTCCAGATCGGCTTCATGCTGTTCCTGCCGTTCCTCGTGATCGACCTCGTGGTCTCCTCCGTCCTCATGTCGCTGGGCATGATGATGATGAGCCCGATGGTCGTTTCGCTGCCTTTCAAGCTGCTGCTTTTCGTCATGGTCGACGGCTGGGCGCTGCTTATGGGCTCGCTGGCCTCCAGCTTCGGGTAGCGCGGGCGATGGAAGACATCACCAACCTGCTCAGCCTGGCCGACAAGATGCTCTGGGTGACGGCGCTCGTCGCCGCCCCGGTGCTGATCGCCTCGCTGGTCGTCGGCCTCGCGGTCGGCGTCGTCCAGGCTGCCACGTCGGTCAACGAGCAGACCCTGACATTCGTCCCCAAGCTGGCCATCACCGCATTAGTGCTGGTTCTCTTCGGCGGCTCGATGATGACGCTGATCGGCGACTTCACCCAGGAGATCTTCGCCCAGATCGCGAACATCTCGCAGGCGGAGCGCGTCCTGCCGTGATGAACCTGGACTTCGGTTTCGGCGCGCTTGAACAGGATTTCTGGCGGCTGCTCTTCGTGATGACCCGCATCGGCGCGGCGCTTGTTGCCGCCCCGCTGTTCGGGACCGCGAGCGTGCCGCCCCAGCTTCGCGTCGTCGCAGCCGGAGCCATTGCCGTTCTCGTCTGCGCCTGGACCGACGTCCAGGCTCCCGCAGCGCTGTTCTCGCTGGCAGGGATGGTATCGGTTGCCGGTGAGGTCCTCATCGGCCTCTCGCTCGGCTTCATCCTGCAGGTCGCCTTTGCCGCCCCGGTTCTTGCCGCGGAAATCATCGGCGGCTCGATGGGCATGAGCATGGCCACCGCGGTCGATCCCAACTCGGGTGCGCAGTCGCCCGCTCTCGGCCAGTACTTCTCGGTGGTCATCACCCTCGTCTTCCTTGCCCTTGGCGCCCACCTGCAGTGGTTCTCGCTGGTAATCGAGAGCTACAAGAGCTTCCCCCCGGGCCACACCTGGCTCGGTGCAGAGCGCCTGTCCGAAATCGCCGGTTTCGCCAGCTACATGTTCGTGACCGCCGTTACCATCGCGCTGCCGGTCAGCCTGATCCTGCTGATCGTCCAGATGGTCACCGGCGTCCTCAGCCGCTCGGCACCTGCGCTCAACCTCTTCGCGCTGGGCCTGCCTGCCGGCGTTCTGGCCGGCATTGCCGCCCTGCTGATTTCCGCCCCGGTCCTCACCGACCTCGTCACCCGCATTTCCGCCGATGCCATCGGCGCCACTTCGGACCTGCTGAAGCCATGAGCGAACAGAGCGGCGAAAAGAGCTTTGCGCCAACAGAGAAGCGCAAACGCGACGCGGCCCAGAAGGGCGACGTCCTTCGCTCGCGCGAACTCGCCACGGCTGGCGCCGTCACCGTGGGCGCAGTCTGGATGCTGGCCGCAGGTCCCTGGGTCCTCGAACGGCTGAGTGAAACGCTACGGGCCGGTTTCGTCTGGGACCGCGCCGCGATCGACGATTTCGAGCCCGGCCAGCTGATCGTTTCGGCGGCCATCTCCGCCCTGCCTCCGGTATTCCTGCTGGGCCTGGCGATCATCGCGGTTTCGCTGATCTCGCAGCTCGGCTTCGGCGAGGGTCGCTGGATCGGCGGCAACATGGCGCCCAAGGCCTCGCGCATCAATCCGATGTCGGGCCTCAAGCGCATGTTCGGCCCGAACGGCTGGATCGAGATGGGCAAGGGCATCGCCAAGGTCGGCCTGCTCGGCACGATCGCGTGGTTCTGGGCCGACGGCCGTCTCGAAACCATCGCCAAGCTCGGCCGCGGCGACCTGTTCGGGCAGCTTTCCTATGCCTGGCACGGCGTCATCATTCTGCTGTTCTGGCTTGCCGGCGGTCTCTTCGTGATCGCGCTGGTCGACGTGCCGGTGCAGATGGTCCGCCGCCTCTCGCGCCTGAAAATGACGCTTCAGGAGATGCGCGACGAGAACAAGGAAAGCGAAGGCTCGCCCGAGAAGAAGGCGGCGATCAGGAACGCCCAGCGCAAGATCGCGATGGGCGGCCTGATCCCGGCCATGAAGGAGGCGCAGTTCGTCATCACCAACCCGACGCACTTCTCCATCGCGCTCACTTACGATCCGGACAAGGCGCATGCCCCGATCGTGCTGGCCAAGGGCCGCGGCGACAAGGCGCTCGCCATGCGCGAACTGGCCGCCGAGTACCAATTGCCGGTCCTCGAGTATCCCGCACTTGCCCGTTCGGTGTTCTACACCACCCGCGAACGCCAGGTGATCCGCGAGGAGCACTATGCCGCGGTCGCCGCGATCCTTGCCTTCGTCATGTCGCTCAAGCGCGGCGAAAAGCGCGTTCGCCCCGAAGTGTCGGTGCCGGTCACGCTGCGCTTCGACGCCAACGGCAATCTCGACCCGGCTTCGGTGCACTGATCGTGGCTTTCCCGGAAAAAACCGTTTCCAACCCCTTAAGCCCGGCACGGCAAGGCCGTCCTAGAGGTACATGGTAGACAGCACATCCTCGACCAGTTCGGCGACGTCATCGCTGATTTCGTCCCTCGGCGCAGGGAGCGGGATCGACTTTGCCGGCCTCGCCGCAAGCCTGTCGGCCGCGCAGTTCGCCGCGCGCAGCGATCAGCTCGCTGCCAAGTCGGAGAAGCTCGACGCCAAGATTTCGGCGGCTTCGAACATCAAGTCGATGCTGCTCAACCTCGACACCTCGTTCGGTAATCTCGTGCGTTCGGGCGACCTGGCCCGCACCCCGGTCGTGGCCAACGGCGCGGTGGCTTCGGCCACCCTGACCGGCACGAGCCAACCGACCGGCACCTTCTCGCTTGAAGTCACGCAGCTCGCCTCGGGCCAGCGCATCGCTTCGAACGCCTACAGCGCGGCGACCGACACGGTCGGTTCGGGCACGCTCACCCTGCGCTTTGGCACCGTTGCGGGCGCAGCCTTCACCGAAGACACCGGGCACGCCTCGGTCGACATCGCGATCGCTGCAGGCTCGACGCTGTCGCAGGTCGCGTCGGCCATCAACGGCGCCAATGCCGGCGTCACTGCCTATGTCGCCAACACCGTCAACGGCGCGCAGCTCGTCCTGCGCGGACCGGAAGGCGAATCCAACGGCTTCGTCCTGGAGGCGACCGAGGATGCCGCAGACCCCGGCCTGTCCAACCTGGCCTGGAATCCCGGCTCGGCGAACGGCCAGCTCCTGGCGACGGCGCAGGACGCCAAGTTCAACGTCGACGGTCTGGCCATGACCTCGAGCTCGAACACGATTTCCGAAGCCATTCCCGGCGTAAAGCTGACGCTGGGCGCGACCAATGTCGGCGCGCCGACGAACGTGTCGTTCAACGATCCCACCGATGTCATCGAATCGGCGATGCAGGACTTCACCAGCGCGCTCAACGAGCTGATGTCGGAACTGAACACCGCTACTGCCATCGGCGCGGATCTTGCCAACGACAGCGGCGCCAGGGCGCTCAAGCGCTCGCTTTCGCAGCTCGCCGGCACCACCGTGATGCCCAATGCGACCGGCGTTGCCAAGACGCTCGCCGACCTGGGCCTCAAGACCGAGCGCGACGGAACCTTCTCACTCGACACCGACCGGTTCAAGGCGACGATGGAAGCCGACCAGGACGGCGTCGTCGCGATGTTCACCAACGGCATCTACGGCGTCTACGCGACGTTCGACGCGATCTACCGCAAGGCCAGCAGCACGACCGATCCCGGTTCGCTGGGTGGCTCGATCTCGCGCTATTCCAAGCAGCTGACCGAAGTGACCGAGAACCAGTCGGACCTCGTCATCAAGCAGGAGGAGCTTCGCGCCCGCATGGTCGCCCGCTTCGCCAAGACCGAGACGCGGATCAGCTCCTCGCAGTCCACCCTCTCGTTCCTCCAGAGCCAGATCGACATCTGGAACAACTCAGGCAACAACTGACATGCTGGCGCACCGGTCCCCTCACGAAGCTTACCGCCGGGTCGATTTCGACGCCCGCGTCAAGGGCGCCAGCCCGACCGAACTCGTCCACTTGTGCTACGAACATCTCGTCAGCGCGCTGGGCACCGCGATCCATGCGGATCGCATCGGCGACAACAGCCTCAAGAGCCGGTCGATGACCCGCGCGCTTACCGCGGTCACGGCACTGCAGCTGGGGGTCTCGGGCGAGAACGAGATGGCAGCGGCGCTCAACCACCTCTACGAATCGGCGCGCCGCACGATTCTCGACAATGCAGTGAGCTTCGATCCGCGCACGGTCGAAACACTGCGCACGGACTTCATGGAAATCGGCCAGGCACTCCAGGCCGGCTGAGCCGGATTGGCGGCGAGATCGCACGGTTTCGGTTGCCACCAACATAGCGTTTCTCCTGCCCGGAAATCCGCAAGCCTCAATTGCATCGAAATCGGTGGCATCGTGCCACACGTGCCGGTGCGACTGCGCGTAATCCCCTAAGGGCAAACCAGTGGGGAGACTGCAGTGGAACGACTTTCCAACCTGATCCTGATCGACGGAGAAACCCGCCGTCGCGCCGCGATCAGCCATGCCCTTTCGACGGCCCAGATCCATGTCGAACCGTTCGAGAACATCTCAGAACTGGGCGCTGCATGGCCCAGCGGTGGTGTCGTCCTCCTGCACGAACAGGCCGGGGCCATTTCCAGTCTGATCGAACAGATGGCGAAACACGGCGAATGGTTTCCGATTATCGCCTTCAGCGAATTTCCATCGCCGCCGCGGATCGTTCAGGCCGTACTCGACGGCGCGATAGACTATGTCAGCTGGCCGATCACTGCAGACGAATTGAGCGCCTCGCTCGATCGTGCGATCCGGCGCACCGATGCCTTCGGTCACGCCAAGTTGCGCGAAGTGATGGCGCGCGCGCGGATCGCCCGGCTGAGCCGCCGTGAAAGGGAAGTGCTGGGCGGCGTGGCAAGCGGACTGTCCAACCGGCTGATCGGCGAAAGGCTCTCGATCAGTCCCCGTACGGTAGAAATCCACCGCGCCAACATGCTCACCAAACTCGGCGCCAACCATACCTCGGACGCCATTCGCATCGCGATCGAGGCCGCCCTGATCAAGTGAGAGGTGCCGCTACGACAAAAACCGCTCAGTGAAGGCGAGCGGCGGGCGGGACTTCGATGCTTTCCAGGTCCTGCCGGTCGAACTCCATGCGCGCCAGCAGCAGAGAGACATGCGCCGCCAGCAGGGCAAGCGCGACAGTCGCGCCTTCGGAGATCATTTCCTCGGACTCATCGTCCATGACGACCGTGGCGAGGCAAGAACCGCTGCCGCCGCGGGACAACATGAAGGCAACGTCGGGTCCAAGGATCGCCAGCACCGCGCTTTCGGCCGCGCCGCAGGTCAGCATCTCATCGATCGTGTCGAGATCGAATGCGTGCCTGAGCCCCAGCGGCGTTCCCTGCAGCAGCAGCCCGGCTTCGCGAATGCGATCGCTTTCCTCGGCCGCATCGCTGCCGACGCAGTCGTTCAGGAAATCCCGAAACCTGGCCGTCCAGACTTCCCAATCCTTTGTACGATCAATCACCATGCCCGACCCGTTTTGCCATCGCCCCGCACCCGCCAGACGCCATGAAAGGCCAGCTGTCAATCCGCAGAATTCGCGCAACATAAGGCGCCGTCCCACCTTGCTACAGCATGACTGCACAAGGTGAAGCGACGATTCACATCTGCGGGACGGCCCGGCGCGATCCGCGAATCGGCCCGCGTGGCCAACGATCAGCGCACGGTGGCGTTGGCAGTGTGGGCGCGCTCCTCGAACCAGGGCACCATGCGTTCGATCGCTTCCTCGACCAGCGCAGTGGACACAGCGAAACTGAAGCGCATGAAGCGGTGCCCGTCGACCGGATCGAAATCGATGCCCGGCGCCGTCGCGACGCCGGTATCGCGGAGCAGTTGCTGGCAAAGGGCCAGGCAATCGTCAGTCAGGTGGCTGACATCGGCATAGATGTAGAAAGCCCCATCGGGAGGCGCGATCTTCTGCAACCCCAGGCGCGGCAGCGCGGCCAAGAGCAGCTCACGGTTACGGGCATAGACCTCGACATGGCCTGCCAGTTCCTCCCGGCAGTCGAAGGCGACCAGCCCTGCATGCTGGGCGAGTACCGAGGGCGTCAGGAACAGGTTGGACATGCGCGCGCGCGCCGCATCGACCAGATCGGGCGGAACGAGCAGCCAGCCGAGGCGCCATCCGGCCATCGAGTAGTACTTGGAGAAGCTGTTCACGACCACGGCATCGGGCGCATATTGCAGCATCGACTGCGCGGCCTGGGTGTAGCTCAGACCGTGATAGATCTCGTCCGAAACGATCCGGATGCCCTTGCGGCGACAGACTTCGGCTATTGCCGCAAGTTCCTCGGGCGCAATGATCGTGCCGGTCGGATTGGCCGGGCTGGCGACGATCAGGCCGTCCGGGACAGGGGCCAGGGCATCGAGCGCGGCTGCCGTGATCTGGTAGCGCTCGGCCGGCCCGCAGGCGACTTCGACCGGCTCCAGATAGAGCGTCTTGAGGGTATTGCGGTAGGCAACGTATCCCGGCCTCGCAAGGGCAACGCGCGCACCCGGCTCGAACAGGCTGGTGAGCGCCAGGACGAAGGCAGGAGAAGCTCCGCAGGTCAGGATCACCTGCTCACGGTCCAGCTTGACGCCATAGGCATCGTCGTAATGGCGGGCGATGCGCTCAAGCAGGGCGATGTTTTCCCAGTATCCGCCGGGCTCGCTGTCGAGCACTTCGTGTGCCTTTGCGATGGCCGCGGCCGGTGCGCCGGTGGAAGGCTGCCCGTATTCCATGTGGATGACGTCGCGGCCGCTTTCGGCTAACTCGTAGGCTAGGCGGCCGATCGACATGGCGTGAAAGGGTTCGACTTTTGCAACCATGTGCGGTTGCTAGGCTTGCAGCATCGCTTGCACAAGCCGGAGGTGCAAATCCTTGGGCCGGTGCCATCCGGTATACCTAAAAAGGGGTACCCCCTTACCCTCATGCCTCCGGCAAACAGCTGGATTTCAGAGATAAATTGAAACGGGCGCACTCATACAAGTTAGTCAGAGCATGTGCAGCGGTTTCGCATCATGTTGAAGACAGGCAAGCGGAGGTTTTCGGCGAACCGCCCGCTTGCCGCTTGTTTGACGGGGCCATGATGATCTTACGCTTTCTACGCGACCGAACGGCCAGCTCTGCGGCCGAGTACGCCCTGCTGCTGGCGATGGCCGGAGGCGGCATTGCCATCGCCGCTCTGGCCCTGAGCGGCTCAATCAACTTTGCCATGGCCGATGGCGCCAATTCGATAGCCAGCGGTGACAGCAGTTCCGGAGGCAGCGGCTCTTCGGGGGGATCGGGCGGAACTTCATCGGGCGGCACTTCGTCGGGAAGTTCGAGCGGAGGCAGCTCCAGCAGCGGTTCATCGGGTGGTTCGAGTGGCGGCAGCAGTTCGGGCGGCTCAAGTTCGTCCGGCGGGGGCACGACAACCGGGGGTTCGACCACCGGTGGATCCACTACAGGAGGATCGACCTCTGGCGACACGTCTGGCGGGACCACCACATCCAGCACCAGCAGCACATCCGGAGGCACGACCACGACCAGTGGCGGCACGAGCACGGGCGGCGGCAACGGCAGTTCCTCGGGCGGCAGCACATCCGGCGGGGTAACCGTTCCGCCCGGATGCAAGAACGGCAACGGCAAGAAGGAGTGCCCGCCCACCTGAGGCCATCGCACGCCGGGCCTTGCCGATCCGGCTTAGTGCCGCGCGGGCTCAGTACCGCTCGATGGTGATGTGCTGCAATTCGTGAACCGGCCGCAGGCGCCGGCGCAGTTCCGCGGTATCGACCCGTTCCTCGTGAACGGAGACTCCGACGATGGCAGCGTGGGCCTCGGGTCCGACGCGCCAGACATGCAGGTCGCAGATCACCGCATCGCCCGGAGCCTCCACCAGTTCGCGCACTTCTGCCGCAACATGGTCATCGGTACGATCCAGCAGGACGAAGGCGGTGTCGCGCATGAGCGTCCATGACCAGCGGGCGATCACCAGCGCGCCGACGAGGCCCATAACCGGATCGAGCCAGACCCAGCCGAGATAGCGCCCGGACAGCAAGGCGGCGATGGCAAGCACCGAAGTCAGCGCATCGGCAAGGACGTGCATATAGGCCGAACGCAGGTTGTTGTCCCCGTGCCCGTGGCCATGATGATGCCCCTGACGATGCCCGTGGTCGTGATCGTGCCCATGGTGGTGCCCGTGGTGATGCCCGTGGTGATGATCGTGGCCATGATGGTGATGGCCCGAAAGCAGCAGGGCACTGACGACGTTCACGGCCAGGCCGATGATCGCGATCACGGTCGCTTCGCCGAAGGCAACGCGCACCGGGCTGAGCAGGCGCATGAAGGATTCGAAACCGATACCCAGTGCAAACATGGCCAGCACCAGCGCCGATGCGAAGCCGGCCAGATCACCCACCTTTCCGGTCCCGAAGCTGAAAGCCGGGTTGCGCTTGTGCCGTTTGGCATAGGCATAGGCCATCGCCGCAACGCTCAGCGCGCCGGCGTGGGTCGCCATGTGAAAACCGTCCGCAAGCAGGGCCATCGATCCGGTCAGATATCCGGCCACGATCTCGCCCACCATCATGACGGCGGTCAGGGCCACGACCCATAGCGTGCGGCGCGCATTGGCATCGTGCGACGCGCCGAGGAAATCGTGGTCGTGGATGAAGTGGTCTATTTCAGGCTGGCTCGCCATCTTCGGCCGTCTTTCTATTTCGCGTAGCGCCGGATCGCCGCCAGCAGGGCCTCGGCCCCGGCTTCGCGCTCTTCCTGCGAGAGTTGGGGCGCGGCGACATGTTCCTTCATGTGCGCCTCGATCAGTTCGTCGATGAGACCGTTCAGCGCGCCGCGCACGGCGGCGGCCAGATGCAGGGTCTTGGTGCAGTCCTCGCCACCGACCAGCGCGCGCTCCACGGCCTGGAGCTGACCGACGAGCCGGCGCACGCGCAAGACAAGGGCGTCGTTGTTGGCGGAGAGATGTCCCATAGGATACCCCCCTATCCTATAATCCACATATCCGGCAAGACGATCCATCGGGCGCCCCCGCACTGGCCAAGTCGACAGGTGGGCATGGCTTGGGCATTATGCCGGGCAATTCGGGGTCGATGCAGTGTCCGCCGTGGCTCGGCGGTGTAGCGGCTCGCCATGTGAACTGGGGTCATCGATGCCGCAATTGTCCGATCTGGACCGTCACCTTCCCGCGCCACTTGCCGAAGCCGTTGCGCCGCTTGCGCGCCTGGCGCAGTTCAAGGCCGGGCAGACGGTCATGGGCCACCAGGACGAGACGAGCGACGTCTTCGTCATCCTCGAAGGCACGCTGCGGATTGAACTGCTCTCGCAGAACGGACGCGAGATCACGCTCAGCGATGCCGGTCCGGGCGCACTCGTGGGGGAATTCGCCGCGCTTGACGACCAGCCGCGCTCGGCAACGGTCATGGCCACTACCAAGGCAAGTCTGGCGCGTATTCCCGGGGCGGCCTTTCGCGAAGCCGCGTTCGCGCATCCGGAATCGGCGGAATGGCTGACCCGCCGCCTCGTGCGCATGCTGCGCCAGCTCAACGAGCGGATCTTCGAGCTCAATGCCCTTGCCGTGCGCAGCCGCCTGCACTGCGAACTGCTGCGCTTCTGCCTCGATACCGGCTTTAAGGGTAACGAGGCGACGATCACGCCTTCGCCCACTCATGCCGAGCTGGCCAACCGCATCGGCACCCACCGCGAGGCAGTGACCCGCGAACTGCGCTACCTTGCCGAACAGGGCATCACGTCCAGTTCCGGGCGCAAGCTGATCGTCTGCGACATTGCCCGACTGGCGGAAATCGTGCGCGCCGCTGCCGGGGACGTCGAACTGATCCAGCGGGCCAACCAGGCCGGAATCGGCCGCGGCACGGCCTGACCAGCCAGCAACGCAACGATCCCATCGCGGCATTGTGGTAAAAGTCACAAGGCCCCTGTGGTCTAGGTCACTGCGCTCAACCTCCAGTCAGGGTTAACAGGTTCTTGTCCGGAGCGTGCGACCCCGCTTTCGGATGCGACCGGAAGCCAGTGGGAG
Organism: Novosphingobium sp. PY1; assembly: GCF_017312445.1. Lineage (NCBI taxonomy): Bacteria > Pseudomonadati > Pseudomonadota > Alphaproteobacteria > Sphingomonadales > Sphingomonadaceae > Novosphingobium > Novosphingobium sp. PY1. The sequence continues at coordinate 54,414 of NZ_BLTI01000003.1, forward strand.
GCTTGCATGCGACCTTCGGTCTCCCCCTTCCATCCGGAATCACTCGCAGACTAAGGCGGCAGCCGGGCCCGCATTGCTTGAGCCAATCCCTAACACGGCTGCCGCCACTTTTCCGGTTCTTGAAGAGATGGCCCTTCCCGACGATGCCGGTAGGGGTGCCGACAAGATCGAGAAGGGCCGGTCGACCCGCCAATGCGGGTCTATGCGATCGGAGGCGATCGCAAGGCGTTCCTCCCTGGCAACCTGTGCCGGAGCGACCTGAGTGCGGAACATGTCGCTCCGGCGGAGCCACCCTTTTCAGGGCGCCCCCAGGATTGACCTGTCAATTCGTGCCTCGACAGGTGCTACCCTACAGCTCTTGTTCTTGTCCGAAACCTGAATTGCCTGAGGCCGCTGGGCAAACAGCCAGCTGAAAAAGTCGTGCCGCGCATCGCCACTGGCCCATGCACTGCGCCGGGCGAGCGCGGCCACGGCGCTGCCCCTAGTCAACCGATCGTTTCCCGGCTTGGGATCAATACAGGACATGGTCAGCGCCTTCTTCCAGTGGCCGGGGCGCTCCCACCTGTCGCAGTCCCGGCACAACTGATAGATAACCAACTTACCACGACTCGGGAAAATACGCAGAACTTTTTTCCTAAGCTAAACAAGCAATATACAAGATGTACTCAATGTCATCTTGCTCATTACTTACCGCGCTGCAGCAAGAGCCTTCTGGCGGCGGCGTTGAACCGAACTACCCAGCCCGATAGCTTCACGGTACTTGGCGACCGTTCGCCTTGCCAGCGCAAACCCCTTGCCGTTGAGCAGTTCCACCAGCGCATCGTCGGACAGGATCGCCTTGGGATCCTCGGCGTCTATCAACTGCTTGATAGCGGCCTTCACTGCCTCTGCCGAAGCCGCACCTTCGCCGCCCGCAGCGCTGACGCCCGAGCTGAAGAAATACTTCAACTCGTAAGTTCCGCGCGGACAGTTGAGGAACTTGTTCGAAGTCACGCGGCTGACGGTCGATTCATGCATGCCGATCGCTTCGGCCACCGCGCGCAGGGTCAGCGGCTTGAGCTGGGAGACGCCGTGCCGGAAGAAGCCGTCCTGCTGCTTCACCAGTTCGCTCGCCACCTTGAGGATCGTCTTCTGCCGCTGGTCGAGCGCCTTGATCAGCCAGTTGGCATCGGCAAGCTTCTCGGAAAGCCACGCACGCGAGGTCTTGTCCTCGCAAGTGCCCTTGAGCTCGACGTAATAGCCGCGATTGACGATCAGGCGCGGCAGCGTCGCCTGGTTGAGCGCGATGTCCCAGCCGCCGTCGCTGCGCGGAGTCACGAGGATGTCGGGCGTGACGGCCCCGCTTGCCTCCCCGCCGAAACGCGCGCCCGGCTTGGGGTCGTAGCTGCGCAGTTCGGCCAGCATGTCGGCGAAATCCTCGTCGTCCACGCCGCACATGCGCTTGAGTCGAGCCAGTTCCCCCTTGGCGACAAGGTCGAGATTATCGATCAGGCGCGCCATGCACGGATCGTAGCGGTCCGCCTCGCGCGCCTGCAGGGCGATGCACTCCGACAGTGAGCGAGCACCTACTCCAGTAGGATCAAGTGACTGGACGAGTATCAGCGCATCCTCGACCGCATCCTCCGACACACCGAGATCGGCTGCCAGTTCGGCAAGGCTGGCATGGAGATAACCGGCATCGTCGAGCAGGCCGATGATGTAGCGCGCAATGCCCGCCTCGACGGGATTGAACGCCTCGGACCCCACTTGCGCCTGCAGATGCTCGGCAAGCGACGCCGCACCCCCGGCATGGTCCTCGATACCGGGCCCGGCCTCGCCGCCGGCCATGCGGAATTCGCTGGCCCAGTTGTCGGCAGTGCCGCTGGTCGAATTGCCTGTCAGTTCGCCGTCACCGGTATCGCGGTCCCGGTCCAGCGATCCGGCGTCGATGTCGAGCGGCCGGTCGTCGCTTGCCCGGCCTTCGCCGATCAACTGGTCGACCGGCGAACCTTCCAGCGTCGTGCGCCGGGCTTCCTCGGGCATTTCCACGGTTTCGACCGGAGGAGGTGCCGGTTCCGCACCGACATCGAGCAGGGGATTGGCGTCGAGCGCCTCGCCAATGAAGGTTTCGACTTCGAGATTGGACAGCGCCAGCAGCTTGATCGCCTGCTGGAGCTGCGGCGTCATGACCAGCGACTGGCTTTGCCTCAGGTCCAGCCGGGGCCCCAGCGCCATGCGTCAGTATCCCTGGACGTCAGGCCTCACAGCGTGAAACCCTCGCCGAGATAGAGCCTGCGCACATTCTCGTCGGCCACCAGCGCTTCGGGGCTGCCCGCGAAGAGCACCTGCCCGCCGTAGATGATGCAGGCGCGATCGACGATGTCGAGCGTTTCGCGCACGTTGTGGTCGGTGATGAGAACGCCGATCCCGCGCGTCTTGAGGTCCCTTACGAGATCGCGGATGTCCGCGATGGAGAGCGGGTCGATGCCTGCGAAAGGCTCGTCCAGCAGCATGATCGACGGCTTCGCAGCCAGGGCCCGGGCAATTTCGCAGCGACGGCGCTCGCCGCCCGAGAGCGCCATGGCCGGGCTCGACCGCAGGCGGGTCAGGCCGAATTCGTCGAGCAGGCGCTCCAGTTCCTCGTCGCGCACGGCCCTGTCCGGCTCGTTGAGTTCCAGCACGGCGCTGATGTTCTGCTCCACCGTCATGCCCCGGAAGATCGAGGTTTCCTGCGGCAGGTAGCCCAGGCCGAGAATCGCGCGGCGGTACATCGGCAGGCGGGTGACGTCGACGCCGTCCATCAGGATACGGCCCGAATCCGGGCGCACCAGCCCCATGATCGAATAAAAGCAGGTGGTCTTGCCCGCGCCGTTGGGGCCGAGCAGGCCCAGCACTTCGCCTTTCGCTACCGAAAGCGAGATGTCGGTAAGGACCGCACGCTTGTCGTAGCTCTTGGCAATGGAGATGACTTCGAGCCCGCCGCGTTCGGCGACTGCGGCCGCAGCAGCCGCCGCACTGGAGCTCTGATCCTGCGAAAGTTCGGTCGTTTCCGTCATTGGTTACCGCGTTAACGCACGCGACCGGGCAACGGCAAGTCGGCATTTTGCCTTCGAGGCCCAGATTGGCAGGTTTCGTGCATGTGCCTGATAACCCGGCGCTGTTTACCGAGTGTCCTCGGGCCACCGCCCGTCCGCCTCGCCAGAGCTTGTCGGAAATTTCGTCAAACTTGATCTTCCCGCAATTTGATGATCTAGTCTTACGGGGATTGAAGGGGAAGTACTGCTGGATGGCTAAGACCACTCGACATCGGGCCATGATGCCTCCGGCCTCCGGACATCTGGTGGACTGGCGCAAGAAGATGAGCGACCACATCGCTTACGCCCTGCTGGCCTATACCGCCTTGCAGATTTTCGTGACCATCGGCGCCCTCAAGTCGCACGGAAGTTCGCTGCTCCCCTATCTTGCGCTGATAATCCTCGTCATCGCCATCATCCCGGCCTGCCGCCGCTTCGAGGCGCGCTGGAACCGCCTGAGCGACGAACAGGCGCACGATCCGGGCATGGCGCCTTATTACCGGCGTGACCGTCTCGTTCTCTGGGCCATGGCGATTGGGCTTCCTTTCGCGCTGACCGGACTTTTCAAGGGCCTCGCCCTGATCTTCGCCTGAGAGCGAGCCCAGCCCGGCTTACGTCCCCCGGCCAACCGAACCTTCGTGCATCTCGCATTTGCCCTTGGCCCGCGCGGCGACTAGGGCTGCCCTGAGCGCGAACCGGCTTTCGCGCGGTTCAAGGGAGTTGCGAAGTCCAATGCTCAATCCGGAACAGGCCAGGGAACGCGCGCAGGATCTGGTTGCGCGCGCGCGCCGCGCAGGCGCCGATGCCGCCGATGCCGTGTATGGCGCCAGTTCCTCGGAAGGGATCCAGATCCGCCTGGGCAAGCTCGAGGATGTCGAGCGTTCGGAAAGCGAGCACATCTCGCTGCGCGTGTTCAGCGGCACCCGTTCGGCCAGTATCGGTTCTTCCGACTTGTCGGACCTCGCGCTGGACGAGCTGGCCGCGCGCGCGATCGCCATGGCCCGCGCCGCACCGGAAGACGCCTATGCCGGCCTGGCGCCAGAGGAACTGCTCACCCATGGCCCCTTCCCCGAACTCGACCTGATCGATCCCTCCGAACCCAGCCCGCAGGCCCTGCGCGAACGTGCCGAGGAAGCCGAGGACGCGGCCCGGGCGGTGCAGGGCGTGACCAATTCCGACGGCGCATCGGCCAGTGCCGGATTCGGCATCTTCGCGTTGGCGACCAGCCACGGTTTCGCCGGGGCCTATGGCGCATCCAGCCATTCCACCAGCGCTTCGGTTGTCGCCGGTGAAGGCGCGGGCAAGCAGCGCGACAGCGCCTGGCGCCAGACGCATCACGTGGCCGACCTGCCCGGCGCGCGCGAGATCGGCGAACTGGCCGGAACCCGCGCGGTCGCCCGTCTCGAGCCCGGCAAGGTGAAGAGCGGCCCGATGCCGGTCCTGTTCGATCCGCGCGTCTCGGGCACGCTGGTCGGCCATCTCATCGGCGCCATGTCGGGCAGCGCAATCGCCCGCCGTTCCAGCTTCCTTCTCGACCGGCTCGGCGAACAGATCTTCGCGCCGGGAACCGTGATCGCCGAAGACCCGCACCGGCCGCGCGGCCTTCGCGCCCGGCCCTTCGACGGCGAAGGACTGGCGACCCGTGCGCGCAATCTCGTGGAAGACGGGAAGATCACCGGTTGGCTGCTCGACTGCGCGGCGGCCCGCCAGCTCGGCCTGGAGCCGACCGGCCACGCCTCGCGCGGCGGCGGCGGCGCACCGGGAATCTCGGTGGGCAATATCCACCTCGAAGCCGGTCCGCTCTCGCCCGCCGAACTGATGGCGGACATCGCCGACGGCATCTACGTGACCGAGCTGATCGGGCAGGGCGTGAACGGAGTGACCGGCGATTACAGCCGCGGCGCTTCGGGCTTTCGCATCGTCAACGGCGAACTGGCCGGGCCGGTGGCCGAATTCACCATCGCCGGGAACCTGCTCAAGATGTTTGCGCAGATGACCCCGGCCAGCGACCTTGAATGGTACCGCGCGATCAACGTGCCGACACTGCGCGTCGACGGCATGACCATCGCCGGAAACTGATGGATTAGCGGTCCGGCGCCGCGCTCTCGACTGCGGAGCGCGGCGCCGGACGCCCGATCAGAACGCTTCGGCCTCAAGCGCCATCATCGATGCCTTGCCCGACTTGATCGCCAGGAATGCCGCGGTCGCCTGGGGCAGGATACGGTCGAAGAAGAACTGCGCGGTCGCCAGCTTGGACTTGTAGAACGCCGCCTCGTCGGTGCCTTCGCCAAGCCTGCGCTGGGCGATCACGGCCGACTTGGCAAAGCAGTAGGCCATGGCGACAAGGCCGGTCAGGCGCAGGTAATCGGTCGCGGCAGCAGCGCCTTCCTCGGGGTCCTTCATCCCCTTCTGCGCGATAGTCGCCGTCGACAGCTGGAGCGCGCCAAAGGCCTTTTCCAGAGCCTCGATCATCTTGCCGAAGGTCTCGTCACCCTTGTTCGCTTCGATGAACTGCGAGACCGGGTGGAAGAACGCGCGCAAGTAGCGGCCCATGTGGGCAGGCAGCTTGCGGCCGACGAGGTCGAGCGCCTGAATGCCGTTGGTGCCTTCGTAGATCATGGCAATGCGCGCATCGCGCGCGTACTGCTCCACGCCGCTTTCGGCGATGTAGCCGTGGCCGCCATAGACCTGCACCGCAAGGTTCGCGCTCTCGAAACCGAGGTCGGTGAAAAGCGCCTTCACCACGGGCGTCATCAGGGCGACGAAATCCTCGGCGCGCTGCTTCACCTCCGGATCGGTGGCGTGCTTTTCGGCATCGAGCGCGCGGCTCACCCATGCCGAAATGGCACGGCAGCCTTCGTTGTTGGCGCGCATCGTCATCAGCATGCGGCGCACATCGGGGTGAACGATGATCGGGTCAGCCGGTCCATCCGGGTTCTTCACGCCGGACAGCGACCGGCCCTGAAGGCGGTCCTTCGCGTACCACACCGCAGACTGGTAGGCCGCCTCGCCCACGCCCAGCCCCTGCACGCCCACCGAGACGCGCTCGGTGTTCATCATCGTGAACATCGCCTCGAGCCCCTTGTTGGGCTTGCCGACCAGCCAGCCGGTCGATTCCTCGAAATTGAGCTGGCAGGTTGCCGAGGCCTTGAGGCCCATCTTGTGCTCGATGGCCGCGACCGAGACCCCGTTCGAGGGGCCCGGCGTGCCGTCGTCCTTGGGCAGGTACTTGGGCACCAGGAACAGGCTGATGCCCTTCACCCCCTTGGGTGCATCGGGAAGACGTGCAAGGACGAGGTGGATGATGTTCTCGGTCAGGTCATGTTCGCCGGCGGAAATGAAGATCTTGCCGCCGGTCAGCTTGTAGCTGCCGTCATCCTGCGGAACCGCCTTGGTGCGCAGCATGCCCAGATCGGTGCCGCAATGCGATTCGGTGAGGCACATCGTGCCCGACCAGGTGCCCGAAACCAGCTTCGGCAGGTAGAACTGCTTGAGTTCATCGCTGGCATAGACCTCGATCGCGGTCGTGCCGCCGTGGGTCAGGCCGGGATAGAGGCTGAACGACAGGTTGGCCGAGCAGATCATTTCCTCGGTCATCTTGTTGACCGATTCGGGCAGGCCCTGCCCGCCCCATTCGGGATCGGACGCCAGCGCGCACCAGCCGCCCTCGCGGAACAGCTCATAGGCTTCCTTGAAGCCCTGCGGCGTGCGCACCACGCCGTTCTCCAGCGTACAGCCCTCGACATCACCGCTGCGGTTGAGCGGAAGCAGGACCTCCTGCGCCACCTTGGCCGCTTCTTCCAGCACGGCATCGACGAGATCGGGCGTAAATTCTTCAAGCGCCTCGAGATTACCGAAGCCGTCATCCTCATGAAGCTCGTGCAGCACGAACTTCATGTCGCGCAAGGGTGCCTCGTAGACTTGCATTTCTCACTCTCCTCGCAGGCGCGACTGCGCGCGCCCTTGTCATCGCATCAGTTGCGCAGCGGCTTTCCGGTTTCAAGCATATGTTCGACCCGCGCAATCGAGCGCGGTTCGCGAACCAGCCGCATGAAGGTCTCGCGCTCAAGCTTGAGCAGTTCCTGCTCGCTCACCGTATCGACGAGGTCGGCCTCTCCTCCGGTCAGCACGGTGGCCAGGGCATCGGAAACGACCATGTCGTAATCGGTCGCCATTCCGCGCTTGTGGAAGCCTTGCGCCGCCATGTTGAGCGCGACGTGCCCGCCCTCGCCCGGCAACCTGAACTCGGGCGCTTCGGGGGGCGCGTAGCCTTCCACCAGCGAAAGCGCCTTCTGCTTGGCATCGTGAAGCAGGCGGTCGCGGTTCATGGTGATGCCGTCATCCGGGCGCAGGAACAGCATTTCCTTCGCCTGCGCCGCAGACTTGGAAACAGTCGCGGTCGAGACCGTCTCGAACACCTTGGCGACGGCGGGCATCGGCCCCTTGGGCATCATGGGCGCCTTGCGCGCGCGGTCGATCATCTCGCCATTGCCGCCCCAGCCGGGGATCAGGCCGACGCCGCATTCGACGAGGCCGGTGTAGAGTTCGGCATGGGCCTGGATCGCGTCGCAGTGCAGCAGGATCTCGCACCCGCCGCCCACGGCCAGACCGGCAGGTGCTCCCACCACCGGGAAGGGCGCGTACTTGAGGCCCTTGTAGGCCATCTGCCCGCCGGCCACGAGCTTCTCGACCTCACCATAGGCGGCGATATTGATCGCGAAGAGGGCAAGCCCGAGGTTGGCGCCAGCCGAGAAGCTGTCGGCGTCGTTATAGACGACGAGCGCCTTGAACCTGGCGGAAACGAGCGGGATCGCCTCGACGATCAGCTTCATCACGTCGCCGTCGAGCGCATTCATCTTGCCGGTGAATTCGAGGCAGGCCACTCCGTCGCCGACATCCCACAGGGCTGCCGAGCCGTTCTTGAGCAGCGGCCCGGAGGCCAGCTTGATGTCCGCGAGACGCAGCACGCCTTCGGGGCGCACGACATCGTGATACTCGCCGTCAAGGCCAAGGAACTGGCGCTTGCCGTCCTCGATGCGATAGAAAGTGCGCTCTCCTGCCAGCCTGAGGATCTCGGGAACGGGCTTGCCTTCAGCCTCGAGCCTTTCGGCAAGATACTGCGCGCCCAGCGTGTCGATCATTTCGAACGGCCCGGACTTCCAGTTGTAGCCCAGCTTCATGGCGTCATCGACGGCCACGACATCGGCGGCGGCAGACGGCACAAGGGCGGCGGCATAAGCCAGCGTCCCGCCCAGGATCGCCCAGGCATATTCGCCCACCGCGCCCCTGGTTTCGACCAGCGCCCGCAGGTCCCCCTTGGCTGCGCGACCCGAAGGGCCGCGGGCGCTGGTCTTCTCGCGGTATTCACCGGTCGCAAGGTCAAGAGCCTCCTTGCGGCGACCCATGTCCCTATTGAGGCGGTAGAAACCGCCCTTGCCCTTGCGGCCGGTGAATCCCTCGGAAATCAACTTCTCGATAAGCGGATGGCTGCGCGCGATCTCCTGATAGGGATCGTCCTTGGGCAGCGTGGAAGTCAGGCTCGCCTGCAAGTGCGGCATCAGGTCGATGCCCACGAGATCGACCAGACCGAAAATGCCGGTCTTGGGCACGCCCATCGGCTTGCCGGCGATCGCGTCGGCCTGCTCGACGGTGAGCCCCATGTCGAAAGCGGCATTGAGGCCGAGCTGGATCCAGTACGTGCCGATGCGATTGGCGATGAAGCCCGGCGTGTCCTTGGCATGGACCACCGTCTTGCCCATCGCGACATCGGCGAAGCGCTCCACCTTGTCCGCCACGGCCGCATCGGTCGCGGGACCGGTAACGATTTCCAGCAGGCGCATGTAGCGCGGCGGATTGAAGAAGTGGGTGATCAGGAAATCGCGCTTGAAGCCGTCCGAGCGCCCTTCGACGAGATGGGCGAGCGGGATGGTCGACGTGTTCGACGAGACCGCCGTACCCTCGCGCTTGACCGCTTCCAGCTTGGCATAGAGGCCCTGCTTGATGTCGAGCCGCTCGATCACCGCCTCGATCACCCAGTCGCATTCGGCGACCTTGTCGAGATGGTCCTCGATGTTGCCGGTCTCGACCAACTTGGCCGCAGCCTTCGACATGAAGGGCGCAGGCTCGGTCTTGAGCATGCGCGCCACCGCGCCTTCGGCGATGGCGTTGCGGTTCTCGCCGTCCTTGGGGACGATGTCGAGCAGGACGACCGGCATACCGGCATTGGCGACCTGGGCGGCGATTCCGGCACCCATGGTACCGGCGCCGATGACGCAGACTTTCCGGATGGTATCGTTCATTGCGCCGACTCCAGGATCGTGGCGATGCCCTGCCCGCCGCCGATGCACTGCGTGGCCAGCGCATACTTGCCGCCTTCGCGCTTCAGCAGCGCCGCGGCCTTGCCGACGATGCGCGCGCCGGTTGCGCCGAGCGGGTGCCCGATGGCGATGGCGCCGCCGTCGATGTTGGTCCTCGCGGCATCGAGGCCGAGGTCGGTCATGCAGGCGATCGCCTGCGAGGCGAAGGCCTCGTTAAGCTCGACCACGTCGAGGTCGCCCGCCGTGATGCCTGCGCGCTCCATCGCCTTCCTGCTGGAGAGGATCGGCCCGAGCCCCATCGTTTCGGGCGCGCAACCGGAGATCGCCACCGACTTGATACGGGCGAGAATCGGCAGATCGTGCTTGCGGGCATAGTCCTCGGTGCAGACCAGCACCGCGCTGGCGCCGTCAGTCAGCGGAGAGGATGTACCGGCGGTGACCGAACCCCTGGCATCGAAGGCAGGCTTGAGCCCGGCAAGGTCCTCGGCCGTGGTACCGGGACGGATCGTGCCGTCCTCGCTCACAGTGCCGCCCTTGGTCGTGATCGGCACGATCTCGTCGGCGAACTTGCCGGCCTCGCGCGCCGCGGCCGCCCGCTTCTGGCTTTCGACGGCCAGGGCTTCCTGCGCATCGCGGCCGATCTGGTACTTCGCGGCGACGTTCTCAGCCGTTTCGCCCATCGATATGTAGGCGGCGCTCTTTTCGGCAAGGGCGCGGTTGGGCATGGGGTTGAAGCCCATCATCGGCACCCGGCTCATCGATTCGACGCCTGCGCAGATGAAGACTTCACCCGCGCCCACGGCAATCTGGCCCATGGCGATGTGGATCGCGCTCATCGACGAACCGCAGAAGCGGTTCACCGTCATCCCGCCCACCGAGATCGGCAGGTCGGCCAGCAGGCCGATCAAGCGGGCCACGTTGAGGCCCTGTTCGCCTTCGGGGAAGGCGCAGCCGACAATCAGGTCCTCAATGTCGGACGGTTCGACCCCGGTCTTGTCGATCAACCCGCGAATCACCTGCGCGGCAAGGTCGTCAGGCCGGACCCGGGCAAGCGCGCCCTTGTTGGCCAGGTGAAACGGGGAACGGGCGAAACCCGCAATCACGACGCTTTGCATGCATTCTCTCCATGGCGGACGGGCCTCAAGAATCCGGACCGTTCGAAACATCTTCCCTTAAGGTGCGATTCTTTCCCTATACGTCAAGCAAATTTTCGGTTATCTCGAGTCCATACCCGGCCCCGGATCGAAGACGTCTGCCAGCAAGCGGCGCGAATCCGGGCTTCGGGAGAGAGATGGAAAGGTCGCACATGAGAATCACGAAACATGCGGCAGTGGCATTTGTTGCCGCCATTGCTGCAGTTCCGGTCACGGCATCCGCCGCATCGCCGGACTCGGTACTGGGAATGTGGCGCACACCGTCGAAGCACGGCGTCGTCGAGATCGCGCGCTGCGGAACCTCGATCTGCGGGACGCTCCTCGAATCCGACAACATCCGGCGCAATCCGGAGATGCGGGACGAGAACAACAAGGACGAGGCCAAGCGCAACCGCCGCCTCAAGGGCCTGCAGATCCTGGGCGGCTTCGATCGCGACGCGGCCAAGTGGACCGGCGGCACGATCTACAACCCGGAAGACGGCGGCACCTACAAGGCCACGATCACACCGGCCGGCGCAGACACCCTCAAGCTCAAGGGCTGCATCGTCTGGCCCTTGTGCAAGACCCAGACCTGGACGCGGATCAACTGATGCGTCCGGGCGTTACCAGACAATACAAGAAATTGAATTCGGGAGAGTTTCGAATGAAGTTGAAGTCCGGCCGCGTATTCCTTTCCAGCGCGGTATCCTTCTTTGCCATGGCCGTCGCAGGATCGGCCCACGCCCAGGCATTCTACCTTCAGGAACAGTCCGTACGCGGCCAGGGCCGTGCCTTTTCCGGTGAGGCCGCCGACACCGGCGTCGATTCGCTGTGGTGGAACCCGGCCTCGATCGCCGGCATGGAAGGCGGTGAAGCCGCGGTTCATGCCAGCGCCATCCTTCCGCGCGGCAAGGTTTCCGACAATGGCACCGTGATCGTCCGCCCGGCCTCGGCCCCCGCCTCCGTCGGCGGCGACCCGGTCGAGAAGAACCCGATCGACAACGGCGTGCTGCCTTCCGGCGCGATCGCCTACGGCTTCGGCAAGGTCGCGGTGGGCCTCGCCGTCAGCGCCCCCTACAACTTCACCACCAATTACGCAGAGGACAGCTGGGCCCGCTACACCGCGGACAAGACCAAGCTGCGCACCTTCGACATCCAGCCGACGCTGGCCGTTGCCGTGACGCCCGAGCTGTCCCTTGGCGCCGCGCTCAACATCGAGCACGCCGATGCCACCTTGGGCAATTACCTGCCGAACCTATCCGCCCTGCTGCCCGACGGGCACCAGACCCTGTCCGGCAAGGGCTGGGACATGGGCTGGTCGGTCGGCGCCCAGTATCACACCGGTCCGCTTTCGCTTGGCGTCTCCTACAAGTCGAGCATCAAGCACAAGCTCAAGGGCACGGTCCTGACCGAAGGCCTGCTTGGCCCGCTTGCCGGCCAGAACGGCGAGATCGCCACGCGCGCCACTTTCAGCACGCCGTGGCAGGCAATCGGCAGCATCCGCTACAAGGCGACCGACCGGCTGACGCTGAACGCGCAGGTCGTACGCTATGGCTGGAGCAAGTTCGACACCATCGATCTCGGCGCGCCGATCAACGCCTCGATCCCAGAGGACTACAAGAACAGCTGGAGCTACGCGGCGGGCATCGACTACCTGGTCAATCCCGAGTGGACCGTGCGCGCTGGCGTCCAGTACGGCGGAACCCCAACGCGCGACGGCGAACGTGACGCCCGCGTGCCGGACAGCAACCGCTGGAACTTCTCGGCCGGTACCAGCTACGCTGTCAGCAAGGCCATCACCGTCGATGCTGCCGCTTCGTACATCTCGTTCAAGGATGCCACGATCGACCGCACGACCGCCGCTTATGCAGGAACCGCGGCACAGACGCCGATCCTGGTGAACGGCACGCTCACAGACGCATCCGCGCTCGTCTTTTCCCTCGGCGCGCGGGTGAAGTTCTGATGAGCGCCGCGGAGACGATCGGCGGGACCCCCTTGGGGGACAAGGCTCGCCCGGCACAACCCTCCTCCTCCCAGCTGCCGGAAGAGATGCCGCCGATCGCTCCGCGGTTGCTTACCGACCTGCTCGACCACGCGGTCGCGCATCATGGTGAGTGGCCCGCCATAGATTTCATGGGCCGCAAGTGGACATACGCCGAAGTCGGCGAGCTGGCGCGCAAGGCCGCGCGCGGGCTCCAGGACCTTGGCGTCAAGCCGGGTACGCGGGTCGGGCTGTGCCTGCCCAACACGCCCTACTACGTGATCTGCTACTTCGCGATCCTGCGCATCGGCGCGGTCGTGGTGAACTTCAACCCGCTCTACACCGAGCGCGAGATGGAGCACCTCGTCGAGGATTCGGGCGCCAGCGTGCTGATCGCCTCGGACCTGGCCCTGTCGCTGCCCAAGATCGCGCCGCTGGTCGGCAAGGGCAGCCTGTCACGCGTGATCGTGTGCCCCTTCGCCGACGCCCTGCCCACTTTCAAGCGCCGCGCCTACCAGCTGCTCAAGCGCAAGGACATCGCGCATGAGCCGCACGACCTGCGCTTCGTGCGCTTTGCCGACCTGATCGCGCGCGATGCCGACCCCGATCCGGTCAAGCGCGATCCCGGCGACCTGGCCGTGCTGCAATATACCGGCGGCACCACCGGCGTGCCCAAGGGCGCAATGCTCAGCCACGCCAATCTCGCCGCCAACAGCGCCCAGATGATCGCCCACGTCGGCCACATGCCCGACGAACAGGAGCGCACGCTGGGCGTCCTGCCGCTGTTCCACGTTTTCGCACTGACGACGGTGCTGAACTACTCGGTCGATACCGCGGCAGAGATGATCCTCCTGCCGCGCTTCGAGATGAAGTCCTTCCTCGCCACCGCGCGGCGCACCAGGCCGACGCAGTTCTTCGGGGTGCCCACGCTCTACACCGCGCTAAACCACGTGAAGCTGCACGGCGAGTTCGACAGCGTGCGCGTGTGCATCTCGGGCGGCGCGCCGCTTCCGCTCGAAGTGCGCCAGCGTTTCGAGGAGCACACCGGGGTCAAGGTCGTCGAAGGCTACGGCCTCTCCGAAGCATCCCCGATCATCGCCTGCAATCCGCTTGAAGGCGTCATCAAGGAAAACTCCTGCGGCCCGGCCTTCCCGGGCACCGCACTGGAGATCCGCGATCCCGACAATCTCCACAAGGTGCTCGGCACCGGGGAGAAGGGCGAAGTCTGCGCGCGCGGCCCCCAGGTGATGAAGGGGTACTGGAACCGGCCCGAAGAATCGGAAAAGACGTTCATTTACGGCGCCCTGCGGACAGGAGACATTGGCTATCTCGACGCAGACGGCTATCTGTTCCTCGTCGACAGGATCAAGGACCTGATCCTGTGTGGGGGTTACAACGTCTATCCGCGCGTGATCGAGGATGCCATCTACGAGCATCCGATGGTTGCAGAAGCGATCGTCATCGGCATTCCCGATGCCTATCGCGGGCAGGCCCCCAAGGCTTTCGTCGCATTGCACAAGGGGGATATCTTGAGCGAGGAAGAATTGCTGGAATTTCTGAAGCCGCGGCTGAACAAGATCGAGATGCCCTCGGCCATCGAATTCCGTGACTCGCTGCCCAAGACCCTCGTCGGCAAGCTTTCCAAGAAGGAACTCGTGGCCGAAGAAGCCGCGAAGCGCGCACCATGAGCGAAAGCGGGGCAAGCGAAAAGGCGGACGTGCAGCTGCCCGACATGCTGGGCATCCACGAGGCGGCAGAGCATCTCGACGTCACCATGCGCACCTTGCGCTTCTACGAGGACAAGGGCCTGATCGCGCCCCAGCGCGTGGGCACCACGCGGATCTACGGCAAGCGCGAGATCGGGCGCATGCAGCTGATCCTGCGCGGCAAGCGGCTGGGCTTCAGCATCCGCGAGATCAAGGAATTCCTCGATCTCTACGACGTCGACCCCGAACATGTCGAACAGGTCCGCAACCTTCTCGGCAAGGTGAGCGACCGGATCGCGGAACTGCGCCGCCAGAAGCGGGCGATCGAACAGACCCTGACCGAACTGCGCCTGATCGAACAGCAGTCGAAAGACTGGCTCGATGGGGCGAAAGGTACGGCCCAGCCGAAATCGCAAGGTAACGATGACTGATCCGAGGACCTTCGCCGTTGAGGAGCTGCGCAAACTGCTGCTCGTCGAGGAAATCGACACGGACCTGTTCCGCGGCGCAGCGGCGCCGGACAGCCCCGGACGCGTATTCGGCGGTCAGGTGATCGCGCAGGCCCTGGCTGCGGCGGCGAAAGAACTGCGCGAAGACCATCACGCGCATTCGCTCCACGCGTACTTCATGCGTCCCGGCGATATGTTGCGGCCGATCATCTACCGTGTCCTGCGCGACTTCGATGGCGGCACTTTCGCCAATCGCCGTGTCGTCGCCATGCAGGGCGGCAAGCCGATCCTCAACCTCGCAGCCTCGTTCCAGCGCCCTGAGGACGGCTTCTCCCATGCCGCGCCGATGCCAGAGGTCTATGCCCCCGAGCAGTGCCCGGACATGCAGGACGTGCTGCGCAAGAAGGGGGCGCCCCTGCCCAAGCACCTGCAGGATCGCCTGGCTGCATTCGAAATCAGACCCGGCCCGCCCAGTTCCAATGTCGTCGACGGCGTCGGCGTGCCTTCGCAATACCTTTGGTTCCGCCTTGCCGGACCGATCGGCGGAGACCCCGCGGTGCATCGCATTGTCACGGCCTACGCAAGCGACTTCGCGCTGCTGACGACGGCGGTCCTGCCGCACGATATCAAGTTCTTCTCGCCGCAGTTGCAGGCCGCCAGCCTCGATCACGCAGTATGGTTCCACCGAACGCCGCCGGTCGATGACTGGCTGCTCTATTACATGGACAGCCCGTGGTCCGGGCACGCCCGGGGCTTCGCCCGCGGAACCATCTACGACCGCGCCGGTACCATGGTCGCCAGTGTCGCCCAAGAAGGCCTCTGCCGCCGCCGCGAACCTCCGGGCGAGACTTGATTACTGTGTGCATCTCTCTAGTCACGAGGCCATGCAGAAGACCAGCAGCCCGGTAGAAGACATTGTCGCAGGGATGATCCACGTTCCCGGCGGAACTTTCACGATGGGATCGGAAAACTTCTATCCCGAGGAAATGCCGCTTCGGCGGGTGAAGGTCGATCCGTTCTGGATCGACGAAACCCCCGTGACCAATCGCGAATTCGCCCGCTTCGTCGAAGCGACCGGCTACGTCACCGTGGCCGAGATCGCTCCCGACCCGAAGGACTATCCCGGCATGTTGCCGGGAATGGACAAGGCAGGATCGCTGGTCTTTCACAAGACCGCCACACCGGTCGACACCAGTAACCCGGCCAACTGGTGGTCGTTCGTCTTCGGAGCCGACTGGTGCCACCCGCTCGGCCCGGACAGCAATCTCGACGATCTCTGGGATCACCCGGTGGTCCATATCGCCTATGCCGATGCCGAGGCCTATGCGAAGTGGGCCGGCAAGGCACTGCCGACCGAGGCCGAATTCGAGTTCGCCGCGCGTGGCGGCCTTGAGGGCAAGGACTACGCCTGGGGCGACGAACTGGCCCCGGACGGCGCGATGATGGCGAATTACTGGCAGGGCCTGTTTCCCTTCGCCAACCAGTGCCTCGATGGATGGGAAAGAACTTCGCCGGTCAGGACCTTCCCGGCCAACGGCTACGGCCTCTACGACATGATCGGCAACACCTGGGAATGGACCGCGGACTGGTGGTCGGAACGCCCGCAGACCGTCGCCAAGAAGAAGCCGAGTGCCTGCTGCGTGATGGAAAATCCGCGCGGAGCGAAGCTCAAGGACAGCTACGATCCGGTCCAGCCGGGTGTCAGGATTGGCCGCAAGGTGCTCAAGGGCGGATCGCACTTGTGCGCCGCCAACTACTGCCAGCGCTACCGGCCTGCCGCGCGCCACCCCGAAATGATCGACAGCGCCACGACGCATATCGGATTTCGCTGCGTGGTGCGCGACAGGGCCTGACCTCTCAGCGTCCCGCCTGAGCACTCACCCCGGCTCGCCAGCCCATCCATCGCGCCAGCGAGGGCGCCATGCGCTTGAGAGCCCATTCGACAACGACCGCCAGCGCCAATGAGGCGCCGAACAGCGGCATCGCCAGCGCCAGCATAACGACAAGGCCGACCAGCGCCCAGCTGTGCCGGACCGGCGCCAGCCATGAAGGCGCACCCAGCATATCGGCAGGCCGACGGCGCCACCAAAGCACCACGCTGGAAACAGACAGGGTCACCAGCCCCAGCAGCACCGCCAGGTTCAGCAACTGGTTGGCCAGCCCCCAGAAGGCTCCTTCGTGGATCGCCACGCCGTAGCCGACGGTCCGGTCGATCCAGTGCCGGTCGGAAAAGCGCTCTATGCCGATCAGGGCGCCATTGCCTGCGATCTGGGCACTGTCGCGCCGTGGCCGGTCCGCTGCCTGGCTGCGCACCGTCCAGGCCGCACCGGGCGCGGTGGGCGGACTGACCTCGACAGGCGCAGCGAAGCCCAGCGTTACCGCTCGCCCGACGACGGCGTCCAGCACAGCCGGAGCCGCTGTGACGGCCCCGCCCATCGCCATGCCATGATGCCCCGCATGTTCGGACATCGTCGCGCGCATGGCAGCATCGGCGCCTGCGCGCTCACGCGCGTCGGCCACCGATCCCGCCGACCAGTCCTGGCTGCCTGCCGCCGTTCCGGTCACCGACCGGACCTGGCGCAAGTAATCTCCCCAGGCATTGGCCCAGGGCAGGCCCGAGGCGATCAGGAACACAGCGCCCAGCGAGATCCACAAGCCGGTCACGGCATGGAGGTCACGCCAGAACACGCTGCTGCCCTTGCGCAGCCGAGGCAAAAGCACCCCGGCGAGCCTCCCCCCGGTCTGCCGCGGCCACCACAGGAACAGTCCGGTCAGGAGCATGATCACGGTCCAGCAGGCCGCCGTCTCGACCAGCGCAGAGCCGCGGTTCCCTGCCAGCAGTTCGCCGTGAAGGCGGAAGACGATACGCATCAGCCGGTCCTGCTCCGCCACCTTGTAGAGCACCTCTCCGGTCTGCGGATGGACCCAGACCCGCGTTTCCCGAGCGCCCTTGCCGACAAGCACCTGCACCGCATCGCCTGCGGCCTCGGGCAACACGTACTTGTGCAAGACCGAACCCGGCACCGCCGCAACCGCCTTTGCGGCTAACGCCCCAGCGGTAAGCTGGGGCGCGTCGCCGTGCACGACATCGCGGTAGGGCGCATAGAGCGCGGCCTCGATCTGCGGCTTGAACAGGTAGATGCCGCCGGTCACCGAAAGCCAGACGACGAAGGGTACGCAGAACAGACCGGCATAGAAATGCCAGCGCCACACGGCGCGATACCAGCGCTCGCTGCGCCTTTGCTGTGGCCCGCTCATAGCGTCCAACCCGCCTCGATCAGGAAGCTGCGCTGCGGATAGGGGTGGTAAACCCAGGCGCGGTCATTGGTGATGTTGTCCACGCCCGCACTGACCCGGAGCCGTTCGATCACGTTCCAGTTAATTCTGGCATCCAGCGCGAAAAGCTCGGACGTATAGCCATAGGTATCGCCGCGCTGCTCCCCCAGCAGATCGGTGTTGGGCCTGCTGGCATAGCGCATGCCGACCGACACCATCACCGGCCCTGTCACCCGGTACCGCAGGTTCGCATTGATCCGCCAGCGCGGGATGCGCGGAAACTGCACGCCCTCCGCCGCCGGGGCGGCATCGTTGCGCACCGTAATCGAATCGATAAACGCCGCGTTGGCATCGATGTCGAGCCCCGGCACGATCACGTTGCGCGCTTCCGCGATCGCCTCGAAGCCGTATTGGCGCGTCACGTCGATGTTCTTGTAGCTGGAGGTGGTGACGCCGTTCTGGTTGAAGCCGGTGAAGGAGAAGATGGTGTCCTCCACCCGCTGCCAGAACGCCGAACCGGTCAATTTCACCGAACCGAAATCGTGCGCCAGAACCAGATTCGCATCGCTCGACCGCTCCGGCTTCAGGCCGGGATCGAAGCTGTCCTCGTTGAAGCTGCCATCGCCATTGAGGCTGCCCTGGAACAGCTCCCCGACAGTGGGAAAACGCGTGGCCCTGGCCAGGCTCAACTGCAGCGTCGTGAGGGAATCGATTGCCCATTCAAACGCGGCCTTGGGCTGGAAGCCGTCGGCGTGGCGGCTATCGTAGCGCCCCGTCACCTGCTGGCCCGCCAATGCGTCGCTGCCCAGCCGGGTCAATCCGCCATCGAAGGCGCGCCAGTCCTCGTAGCGGGCGCCCAGCGTCAGCGTCACCGCCTCGAGCGGAACGCGCAGTTCGGCCCAGCCCCCCAGCACGCGCGTCTTGCCGAAGGTCCGGCTCGAGAAATCCTTGCCCTCGTCACGGCGCCAACTGTCCAGCGCATAGTTGGTGGCATCGGTCCGGTAGAGATTGGCGCTGCTTCCGGCAGCCAGCTCGAACCCGGCAAGGCGGGCATTGAAGGAAAGATCGCCAGTCCACCAATAAGTCGGCCCCTGACGGGCGAGCGTGCCCGGGCCATTGGCCTCTCCAGCCGCATAGCTGCCGGAGGTAAAGCCGTCCGAACGCAGGATCTGATAGCTGGAGACATTCGCCTGCACCGTCACCCGGTCCGAAAGCGGCGCTGCAAGCTTGAGACCCGCCAGCAGTTCATCGCGTATGGAGCGCGACCACTTGGCTCCGCTGGCATCGTAGGTTTTCCCGCCAAGCGAAACGAGACCTTCGCAGACCACATTGCCTGCAGCATCGCGCAAGTAGCAGTCGGGCGCAGTCTGGCTATCGAGGTTGTGCCAGTAGGCCAGCAGGAATTCGCCGGTCACGCCCGAAGCGCCATCGTAACCGAGGCGCAGCTTCGCCTGGTCCTGGGTGATCGCCGCCGGGCTCTGCGCGGCAAAGATGGGCTTGGCAGGCGAACCCGGCGCATAAGCCTGCCCCTGCCGTGGATCGATGACGGCGCCGGCCACAGCGGTGGCAGGCATGGTGCTGTCCGATTCCGCAAGGCCGTAGAACATCTGCGGATGGCCGTCGTTGCGGAAATGGCGGCCGGACACGCGCAGCGACCATGGTCCGTCCTCCTGCCGAAAGCCGAAACCGGCCTCTGCGGAATAGCCCCGATATGTGTCGCGGGTGCCGAACTGGTCGTAGTGCTGGGCCAGTCCCTGCACCGTGGCGAAGGCTTCCGTCTTCTGCGGGGATCGGGTCGTGATATTGACGAGGCCGCCCATCGAATTGCCCGCATAGCGCGCCGAGTAAGGGCCATAGACGATGTCGAACTGCGCAACCTCGCCCGGACCGACAATCCCCCACTTGGGCGCAAAGCCGAAGGAATTGCCAAGGAAGTTGGAGACCGTGAAGCCATCGACCATCACCAGCGTTCGTGCGCTCTGGGTCGAATGGGTGCCACGGAAGCCCGGCACGCCGTTGGAATCCCCGGCAAAGCGTTTGCGCACGAAGAAATCGGGCGCGTATTTCATCAGGTCCTCGACGTTCTGGGCATTGATGCCGGCGAACTGCTCCTCACCAAGGCTGACCGATAGGCCGCGCGGTTCGATGGAGATTGCGGATTCGTGCTGGCCGACGACGAGAATGGTATTCGCGTCTGCCGCCGCTTCATCGGCGTGGGCGGCAAGGGGAAGCAGGGCAAGCGGCGCCGCGCCGAGCGCGAGCATGGTCTTTGTCATGAAAGGTATCACCTGGACGGCACGCGTGCAGGCGCACTTCGGGCGCCCATGCGTGCAGATGTCATGTCGGTACCGCAGCCGTTCGCAGGGAACCGGCGCGGCGCGAATCATGGATCAGGCGAAGGAAGGTGGCCCCTGGCTGGGCGGACGGATCTGCGCATCGATCGGGCGCAGGTCGAGCGGACGGCGCAGGATCGCGGCGACGAAGACGAAGAACAGCGCGGCCAGCGCCAGCATCGGCGGCGCCGATCCCAGTGCCGCGGCCCCCAGCGGGGCGAAAGCGCAAGGGTGGTCGACTGACTTCGGCGCGTCGTCCTGCGGGCCCTTGCCCGGAATGTGGATCTGCACGGTCGTTCCGGCAGGCGCGCTACCCGAACACAGCGCGACCACTAGGTCGCTTCCGACAGGTGCGGGCATGTAGCCCACCGGCACGAAAACCTTCAGGCAAAGCGCCGCCGCCAGAAGCAGCGCCGCGATCCCCGGCCGCTGCCGGAAGAAGTGCCTGAAATTGCCCACGAGCGTGCCCCTAGCGGCAGCCCCGCCAGGTGTCACGAGTGAAAACCGCCTGCCTCGGTTTACCTGTCATGTGTGAGCGCTGAGCGCGCTTCTTGCCTCTGCCGCCAGGAGATGCCGCAAGCGCGCAACCGCCAGTTCATCGTATGCCCCGCGATCAGCAGCAGGCTACCGGTCACAGTCAGGCTTGCTTCGCCGACATGCCCCATGCCCGGCATCAGCGCGAGGGCAAGGCTCACCACTCCCGCAAGCCCAAGCAGAACCGGCCGTCGAGCGCCATGACGGCGATAGCCCAGCCCGAAGGCCGCCAGCGCCGCCGGAGCGACCATCCCCATGGCGACGAAGTGAAACGCCGGCGACTGCACGAAGAGCCCAAGCGCGCCGGGGAGCAACAGCAGCAGGAGTGGCAGCGCCAGGCAATGCACCAGGCAAAGGAGCGAGGCAGAGACCGCAGCGCCTTCGACGATATCGGTCCTGCGCTTACCGGCCGCACGAGTTCGAAATTGTACAGACATGATATGTAACGAGATTCCCACTTGAGTGACGTTATATCATTACTTAATAGGCGCGCACTCTCATCAGAAAAAGGGGCCCAACTTGAAAATTCGTGCCTTGCTGCTTTGTGCAGCTTCCCTGCCCGCGATCTCGGCGCCGTCCGCCCATGCTGACGAGGCAAACGGCGGCTCGCGAATTGTCGTCACGGCCACGGCGTTCGAACAAAAGGCCGACGAAACCGCAACCCCGGTGATCGTCCTGAGAGGCGACGACCTCGTCCATCGCCGCCAGGCCACGCTCGGCGACACGCTGGCCGGGCAGCCGGGCATCAATTTCGACAATTTCGGCGGCGGCGCCAGCCGTCCGGTTATCCGCGGCCAGACCGCACCGCGCGTCCAGTCGCTTTCGGACGGTGCGAACATTCAGGACGCATCGGCCGTCTCGCCCGACCATGCTGTCACCGCCGAACCGCTTCTGCTGGAAGGCATCGAAGTCCTGCGAGGCCCCTCCGCCCTGCTCTATGGCGGGGGCGCGATCGGCGGCGCGATCAACCTGATCGACGGCAAGGTCCCCACAGCACTCCCCGAGGGCGGTTTCTCCGGCGTCGCCGAAGGGCGCCTCGGCACGGCCGATGACGAACGCTCACTGGTTGGCGGGCTAACCGCCGGGATCGGCCCCTTCGCAATCCATGTCGAGGGCGTGCGTCGCACCTCGGACGACTACCGCATTCCCAAGAAGTTCGGCGACCGCCACGTCGACGGTTCGTACAACGACACATCGACATTCAGTGTCGGCGGCTCATGGGTCGGGCCGGATGGCTATCTCGGCGTGGCCTATACCCGCCAGCGCAGCGAATATGGCCTGCCCGGCCACAGCCACGAATACGAATCGTGCCATCCGCACGGCACCAGCCTGCACTGCGGCAGCCACGATGATCACGATCACGATCACGACCATGATCACGAACATGACCACGACGAAGTCCCGTACGTGAAGTTGAGGAGCGAGCGCTTCGACATCCGCAGCGAATACCGCAACCCGCTGCCGGGCTTAGAGAAAGTGCGCCTGCGCATGGCATTCACCGACTACGAGCATGACGAGCTCGAGCACGACGAAATCTCCACGACCTTCCGCAACAAGGCGCACGACATCCGATTCGAACTGACGCACAAGCCGCTGGCCGGCCTACGCGGCATCTTTGGTGTCCAGCATTCAAGCAGCAGGTTCAGCGCCGTCGGCGAGGAAGCCTTCCTGCCGCAGAGCGATACTGAAAACACCGCATTGTTCCTTATGGAAACACTGGCAGCCGGACAGGTGCGCTTCGAAGTGGCCGCGCGGCAGGAATGGCAGAGCATCGAGACCACTCTCAATCGTCGTGTCACCCACCAGCCCTTCTCCATCTCCGGCGCGGCGATCTGGAACGTCGGCAGCGACTATTCGCTCTCACTCTCGCTTGCCCGCTCGCAGCGAGCGCCCAACGCGCAGGAACTCTTCGCGCGCGGCGTTCACCTGGCAACCAATACTTATGAGATGGGCAGCGCCGCGCTGGGCACGGAAACGGCGAAGTCGATCGACGTGACCCTGCGCAAGACCGCCGGGGCAACGACCTTCACGATCGGCGCCTACCATCAGGACTTCAGTGACTACATTTTCGCAGAGACGCTGGATCGCTTCGAGGACTTCCGCCTGATTCGCTACACGGCCGCCGACGCCCGCTTCACCGGGATCGACGGCGAAGTGCGCCAGCAGATCACACCGGAATTCGCGCTGTCGATCTTCGGGGACTATGTGCGCGCAAAGCTGAAGGACGGCCTGGGCAACTTGCCGCGCATTCCTGCCGGTCGGCTGGGGGGCCGGACCGATGGTCGCTGGGGCCCGCTCTCTGCGGATCTCGAATACTATCGCGTGTTCGAACAAGGCAAAGTGGCCTCGTTCGAGACGCGCACGCCCGGCTACGACATGGTCAATGCGACTTTGGCCTACAAGCTTGCACTCGGCCCGCAGGCCAATGCCGAACTGTTCGTGCGCGGTAACAACCTGACCAATGCCCTGGCGTTCAACCACGCCTCGTTCATCAAACAGGCAGCGCCGCTGCGCGGCCGCAACTTCACCTTCGGCGTGCGCAGCACGTTCTGACCTGAAGGCGCCCGCGCGGGCGCCGGGCGCGGCAGGTCTCTTCAGTCCCACGACCTTTCGCGCCCACCATATTGGCCTGCGCAGCCCGCAAGAGCGAAAGGGAATCGGTCAGTCGCCATCTTGGTGCATGACCGATTCCTCATCTATATCTCCGGCCATGCCACAACGACGCCACGCGGCCTGTCCTGCACGAAGCGCTGCGCGACCGACCGCAAGCCTGCCCAATGGACCGTTATCTATACGATTTTCAAGGAGAGGAACTGGAGCGGGCGAAGGGATTCGAGCCCTCGCCCCAACGTTGGAAAATCTAGGCTTGGCCTCCCATGGGGTTCGCTCAGATACGCCGGAGCATGACAAGCATCTGT
Organism: Novosphingobium sp. PY1; assembly: GCF_017312445.1. Taxonomy (NCBI): domain Bacteria; kingdom Pseudomonadati; phylum Pseudomonadota; class Alphaproteobacteria; order Sphingomonadales; family Sphingomonadaceae; genus Novosphingobium; species Novosphingobium sp. PY1. The sequence goes on from NZ_BLTI01000003.1 coordinate 78,114, forward strand.
TTTCTCGTGGTTCCGATTGTGCCACACTTGGCTTGAATTCGATCCAAACGACCTGTCAGTAGTCCCGTGTTCGTCCCAGCGTCGATACTGGTCCACACGACACGGAATGAAGCAAGCGGGTCAACGTTCGACAGTGAAATTGACGCGCAATCTTTGCGAGCGGGCGGAGAAACGCGAAGATCAATATGAGCTCTGGCATGCCGAAATTGCCAGCTTCGGCCTGCGCATTATGCCCTGTGGCGTCAAATCGTTCATCGTGCGCTACCGCGCCGATGCTGGTAGGCGGACCGCCAAGCGCCGCACCTACACCTTGGGCGCCTCGGGGCACTGACGATCGAGAAGGCCCGAAAGAGCGCCAAAACTGTTCTCGGCGCGGCCGCCAACGGCCAGGGTCCTGGTGAGAAACGGATCGCCAAACGCGGCGAGATGCTGATCTCTCAATTGCTCGATCTGTACGGAAAGCGCGGCTGCGTGATCCGGCGCGGTAAAAGGATCGGGCACCGGCGATGCCGGGGTGAGGCAGATAATCAATCTTGCAATGGACTCAATGCGCCTGCAACAACTTGGCTACCGCATTGGGCGCAACTTCGACTCCTTCGAAGCCCTGTACCAGGTACGCACGATGTTTTCGCAGGGTTATCAGACGTCCCTCCTGATTGCCCACCCCATCGATATGGCCGGAATGTGGGCCAAGACCGAGCGCGTAAACTGGCACGCGCCCCCTCCCATCTCAAACTAACGGACCTTTACGCAGGCAGACTTCGGCCGTCGAAAGGTTCCGCTCAGAGGGCCCGATCCCAACGAATAAGGGCCCGCATTGCTGTGGGCCCCTGTTCAATACCGTGTTCGCAGGGACCTCTCCGGTCCCTGCCGCCGGTTCATTCCCACTCGATCGTGCCGGGCGGCTTGGAAGTGTAGTCGTAAACCACGCGGTTGATGCCCTTCACCTCGTTGATGATGCGCGTGGCGACACGGCTGAGGAAGGCGGCATCGAAGGGATAGATGTCGGCGGTCATCCCGTCGGTCGACGTGACCGCGCGCAGGGCGCAAACGCTGTCGTAGGTGCGGCCGTCGCCCATGACGCCAACGGTCTTGACCGGCAGCAGCACCGCGAAAGCCTGCCAGATCGCATCGTAGAGGCCGGCATTGCGGATCTCCTCGAGGTAGATCGCATCGGCCTTGCGCAGGATATCGGCCTTGTCGCGGCTGACTTCGCCGGGAATGCGGATGGCGAGGCCCGGTCCGGGGAACGGGTGGCGGCCCACGAAGATGTCGGGCAGGCCCAGTTCGCGGCCCAGCTCGCGCACTTCGTCCTTGAACAGTTCGCGCAGCGGTTCGACCAGTTTCATGTCCATGCGCTCGGGCAGGCCGCCGACGTTGTGGTGGCTCTTGATCGTGACCGAGGGACCGCCGGTGAACGAAACCGATTCGATCACGTCGGGATAGAGGGTGCCCTGGGCCAGGAACTCGGCGCCGCCGATCTTCTTCGCCTCGTCCTCGAAGACGTCGATGAAGGTCTTGCCGATGAACTTGCGCTTCTTTTCGGGGTCGGTGACGCCCTCCAGCCCCTTGAGGAACAGGGTCGAGGCGTCGACGTGGACGAGCGGGATATTGTAGTGGCCGCGGAACAGCGACACGACCTGCTCGGCCTCGCCCATGCGCATCAGGCCATGATCGACGAAAACGCAAGTGAGCTGGTCGCCGATCGCCTCATGGATGAGGACGGCGGCCACGGCGGAATCGACGCCGCCCGAAAGGCCGCAGATCACGCGCTTGTCGCCGACCTGCTCGCGGATTTCCTCGATCTTGGTCTTGCGGAATTCGGCCATCGTCCAGTCGCCGGCCATGCCGCAGACGTGGCGCACGAAATTCTTGAGCAGCTTGCCACCATCGGGCGTATGCACCACTTCGGGGTGGAACTGCATCGCGTAGATGCGCTTCTCGTCGTTGGCGATCACCGCGAAAGGTGCACCGGAGCTGGACGCGACGGGGCGGAAGCCCGGGGCAAGGCTGGTCACCTTGTCGCCGTGGCTCATCCAGACCTGGTGCTTTTCGCCCACGTTCCAGAGACCGTCGAACAGGGCGCACTCATCCCCGATCTCGATGAAGGCGCGGCCGAACTCGCCCGAGTCGCCGGCAAGCACCTCGCCGCCCATCTGGTGCATGAGCGACTGCTGGCCATAGCATATGCCGAGCATCGGACGGCCGCTCTCCAGAATGCAATCGGGAATGCGCGGACCGTTGTCATCGAGCACCGAGGCCGGCGAACCCGACAGGATGATGCCCACCGGATCGAGGCGCTTGAAAGCTTCTTCGGCCATCGAGAACGGCGCGATTTCGGAATAGACCCCCGCTTCGCGCACACGGCGCGCGATCAGCTGGGTAACCTGGCTGCCGAAATCGACGATGAGTACGGAATCTGACGAGGGGATGTTCATGGCTGGCCCCTAATGCGAGCCGCAGCGAGTGTCCAGATGGCAGTCGCGCGCGAAAAGCTCCGCATTCGCCCAAATCCGCAACTTGAGTTGCAAAACTTGCAATCTCTATTCCGGAAATAGAGATTGAGATTCAAGGGGCGAGAGACTAAATGCTGCACATGCGAAGGGAACGGGGCGAACCCGTCTCTTATCGAATGCAGGAGTAGAAACAGATGACCATCGTAGAACGGACTGTCGGCCTCGCCGCAGCATTTGGAATCAGTGCCCTGGCGTTCGCTGTGACCCTCGTCTGAGGCCAAAGTGATCCCAACCGGAAGGGCGGTCCCGAGGGGCCGCCCTTTTGCATTGCACCTGCACAATATGGTGCCCGGACGGCCTGTGGCCGGACCCGATGACACTCCCTGACGGGACCCATTTTCAGGCAATTGCAGAGCGCGCAAGAACGCGCATGCAGGATTCGCCAACCCGGCCACCGCATGCCCCTGCCTGGCCGAACACCCACGCCGATACTGGCCAAACCGATTCGCTGCAGAGCGCAGCCGGCCGCCCGGTCGCAACAGTGCGGCGCATGGCCGCCAACTCTTGTGGAAAAGCGCCCCTCCCATGCCGCTTTTGCTTGGGTTTGCCGGGGCCAATGCCTATAGACTCGCCATGGCTAGCGAACCCGAAAACGGCAAGAACACCAACTCCTACGGCGCAGACTCGATCAAGGTCCTCAAGGGCCTCGACGCGGTGCGCAAGCGCCCTGGCATGTACATCGGCGACACCGACGACGGCTCGGGTCTCCACCACATGGTTTTCGAGGTTTCCGACAACGCGATCGACGAGGCCCTGGCCGGCCACTGCGACCTCGTCCTCATCGAACTGAACCCCGATGGCTCGGTCTCGGTCGAGGACAACGGCCGCGGCATTCCCACCGACATTCATGCCGAGGAAGGCGTTTCGGCGGCCGAGGTCATCATGACCCAGCTCCACGCCGGCGGCAAGTTCGAGAACACCTCGGACGACAATGCCTACAAGGTTTCCGGCGGTCTGCACGGCGTCGGCGTCTCGGTGGTCAATGCCCTGTCCGAATGGCTGGAGCTTACCGTCTGGCGCGACGGCAAGGAGCACTGGATGAAGTTCGCCCATGGCGACGCCGTGTCCCCGCTGGAAGTGCGCGGGCCCGCCCCCGAAGGCAAGAAGGGCACGCGCGTGACCTTCCTCGCTTCCACCGACACGTTCAAGAACGTGACCGAATTCGACTTCGAGAAGCTGGAGCACCGCTACCGCGAACTCGCGTTCCTCAATTCGGGCGTACGCATCAAGCTGCGCGACCGCCGCCATGAGGAAATCGTCGAGCACGACCTGTTCTACGAAGGCGGCATCGGTGCATTCGTGCAGTTCCTCGACCGCAACAAGCAGGCGTTGATGCCCGATCCGATCGCCATTTCGGCGGACAAGGACGGCATCGGCATGGAAGTCGCGCTCGAATGGAACGATTCCTATTACGAGAACGTATTGTGCTTCACCAACAACATCCCGCAGCGTGACGGCGGCACCCATCTCGCCGCTTTCCGCGCCGCGCTGACCCGCACGCTCAACGGCTATGCCGAACGCTCGGGGCTCCTCAAGAAGGAAAAGGTCTCGCTTTCGGGCGACGACATGCGCGAAGGCCTGACCGCGATCGTTTCGGTGAAGCTGCCCGATCCCAAGTTCTCCTCGCAGACGAAGGACAAGCTGGTCAGCTCCGAAGTGCGTCAGCCGCTCGAGGCGCTGATGAGCGAGAAGATGAGCGAGTGGCTGGAGGAAAACCCCGCCACTGCCAAGACCATCGTCCAGAAGGTGATCGACGCCGCCGCCGCCCGCGAAGCGGCGCGCCGTGCCCGCGAACTGACCCGCCGCAAGGGCGCGATGGACATCGCCAGCCTGCCCGGCAAGCTGGCCGACTGCCAGGAACGCGATCCGTCCAAATGCGAACTGTTCCTGGTCGAGGGTGATTCCGCAGGCGGTTCGGCCAAGCAGGGCCGCGACCGCAAGACCCAGGCGATCCTCCCGCTCAAGGGCAAGATCCTCAACGTCGAGCGCGCGCGCTTCGACCGCATCATTTCCTCCAAGGAAGTGGGCACGCTGATCCAGGCGATGGGCACCGGCATCCGCGACGACTTCAACCTCGAAAAGCTGCGCTACCACAAGATCGTCATCATGACCGACGCCGACGTCGACGGCGCGCATATCCGCACCCTGCTGCTGACGTTCTTCCATCGCCAGATGCCCGAGATCATCCGCGCCGGGCACCTCTTCATCGCCCAGCCGCCGCTCTACAAGGTCGCCAAGGGCCGCAGCGAAGTCTACCTCAAGGACAATGCCGCGCTCGACCGCTACCTCGTCGAAGGTGGACTCAACGGCCGCGTGCTGGAAACGGCGGGCGGGGCACGCAGCGGGCCGGACCTCGAATCGCTGGTCGAACATGCCATCCGCATGCGCAACCTGATGGCCTTCGTGCCGCGCCGCTATGACACCAACATCATCGAGGCCCTGGCCCTTGCCGGCGTGCTCGCGCCCGAGCTGACGAGCGACGCACGCGAGGCAGCCATGACGCGCGCGGCGGCCTGGCTCGATCGCGGCGACACCGAAGCTCGCTGGACCGTGAGCATGAGCCCCGAGGGCAATCTCGAGGTGGAGCGCCTGTGGCGCGGCGTCACCGATCACCACAAGATCGAGGCTGCCTTCCTCACCAGCGCCGAGGCCCGCAAGCTGGCCCGTCTCGCCGCCGAGAACGTCGACGTCTATGCCAATGCCGCCCGCCTCGTGCGCGCTACGGCCGTGGCCGAGACGGCCGAGCCCGAGGAGGCGAACGACGACGATGGCGAAACGAGCGCAGCGCGTCCGGTGGTCGGCGAAGATGCCATCACCCGGCCGAGCGAACTGCTCGAGAAGGTGCTCAGCACAGGCCGCAAGGGTCTCTCGATCCAGCGCTACAAGGGTCTTGGCGAAATGAATGCCGAGCAGCTGTGGGAGACCACGCTCGATCCGGAGAACCGCGCCTTGCTGCAAGTCAAGGTCGAGGACGCGGACGTGACCGACGAGATCTTCACCCGCCTGATGGGCGACATCGTCGAACCGCGCCGCGAATTCATCCAGGAAAACGCGCTCAACGTCGCCAACCTCGACGTCTGAGGCCCATGTGAGGGTGCGCAATGCGCGCCCTTCGACACATCGGAATCGATTGGGAACAGTCCGCCGCAAGGCGGTCTGCCTTTCCGGTGTTGCGCCGGGACGCATGCGACCATAAGTTGCGCCGATGCGTATTCTTCTTGCCGCGGTCCTCCTGGCCAGCACTGCACCGTTCAGCCCCGTCCTTGCGTCCGAGACGGCTAGCCCCGCTCCCATCCTGACGACGCCCGAGGCCAGGGACGTCTGGACCCATGCACAGCCGGAAGTGGCGCGCGTCACCCATGTCGCGCTCGACCTCGACGTCGACTTCGCCACCAGGACACTGGGCGGCACGGCGGTGCTTGACGTCCTGGCCGCGCCGGGCGCGACGCAAATCGTGCTGGATGTCGACGACCTCGATATCGCGTCCGTAACCGATGCCTCGGGCAAGGCGTTGAATTGGAAGGTAGGCGCCGACGATCCGGACCTCGGCTCCGCCATGACCGTCGATCTCGCCGGAGCCAGACAGATCCGCATTGCCTACCGCACCAGGCAGGGTGCCAGCGCGCTGCAATGGCTTCCGCCGGAAATGACCGCGGGCAAGAAAAAGCCCTACCTGTTCAGCCAGGGTCAGCCGATCAACAACCGCAGCTGGATCCCGACGCAGGACAGCCCGGGCATCCGCCAGACCTGGGAAGCCTCGCTGACCGTCCCGGGCGATCTGGTCGCGGTGATGAGCGCGGAGAAGCTTTCGGGCGACAAGGGCGAGCGACTGCCTGACGGGCGCCGCCGCTTCCGCTTCCGCATGGACAAGCCGGTTCCGCCCTACCTCATCGCCTTCGCGGTGGGCGACATCCGGTTCAAGTCGCTCGGCCCGCGTTCGGGCGTCTGGGCCGAAGCGCCGATGCTCGACAAGGCGGCGAAGGAATTCGGCGACGTCGAGAAGATGATCGACGCGGCCTCCGCGCTTTACGGTCCCTATCGCTGGGGTCGATACGACATGCTGGTGCTGCCGCCTGCCTTCCCCTTCGGCGGGATGGAAAACCCGATGCTCACGTTCCTGACGCCGACCATCATCACCGGCGACCGGTCGAACACCGACGTCGTGGCACATGAGCTGGCGCATTCGTGGTCCGGCAATCTCGTCACCAATGCGACATGGTCGGACTCGTGGCTCAACGAGGGCTTCACGACCTATTTCGAGAACCGTATCATGGAATCGCTCTACGGGAAGGAGCGCGCCGCGATGTACGCCGATCTCGATTGGGACGGCTTGCTGCGCGACATCAAGGCGGCCGGGGGCGAGACCGCGGCGACCACCCGCCTGCACGGCGATCCGGGCGCGACGGCGGGCCAGCTCGACTACTTCAAGGGCTCGAATTTCCTGCGCATGATCGAATATACCGTGGGCCGTGAGCGTTGGGACGCCTACCTCACCTCCTATTTCGATCGTCACGCATTCCAGCCGCAGACGACCGCCGGGTTCCTGGCCGACTTGCGCGAACATCTGCTCAAGGACGATTGCGCACTCGAACTCAAGCTGCAGCTCGACCGCTGGGCCTATGCGGCGGGGCTGCCCGACAATGCGGTTCACGTCAAAAGCGCGACGCTGGCGAAGATCGACGAAAAGCTGGCGGCCTACACGGCTGGCGGACCGGCAAGCGCAGTGCAGCCGCAGGGCTGGAGCACGCAGGAATGGCTGCGTTTCCTCAACGGCATTCCACGCGAACAGTCCCCCGCGCGCCTTAAGGAGCTGGACGAGACGCTTGGCCTGTCCGCCTCCACCAACGCCTATGTGCAGTCCGCATGGCTCGAACTCGCCATTGCCAACCGCTATGAGCCGGCGCTGCCGACACTGCGCCGCTACGTCGCGTCGATCGGGCGCGGGCTGCTGATCGCGCCGCTCTATCGCGGGTTGATGAAGCAAGGCGAATGGGGCGCGAAGATCGCGCGTGACGACTTTGCTGAAGCGAAGCCGACCTATCACCCTGCCACCGCCGATGCGATCGCGCGGATCATACAGGGTAATTGAACGCAGCTTCGTGACGAGGCGCAGTATATGGGCTAATACAGCCATCATGACTGCACTCCCATTCGGCGGGGCGGGGCGATGAACGGGTCGATCGGCGCTGCGCCTTCGGCCGCGGACTTCGATGCCCTGGCCCGCTCTGCCTTCGCGCGCATTCCCGAACCGTTTTCCCGGCACCTGGACGGTATCACCGTCCAGGTCGAGGAATTCGCCGACGAGGAAACCCTCGAGGCGCTCGGCATGGACGACGCCTGGGAACTCACGGGCCTGTACCAGGGGCGCCCGATGGACGAGGAAACGGTGTGGAGTGCAGGCGAACTGCCCTCGCGCATCACCCTCTACCGACAGCCGCTACTGGCCGAATGGTGCGAAACCGGAGTCAGCCTCGAGGCGCTGGTGACCCACGTGGTGATCCACGAGGTCGGCCACCACTTCGGCCTGTCCGACGCGCAGATGCACGCGCTCGAGGGACAGGCGCACTAGTGGCTCGACGCCGCGCGGGCTGCAAGGCCCGCTAGGCGGCGACTTCCTCTACCGTTCGCTCGCTGGCTGCGTCGAGCAGGCGGCGTTCCAGCGCCTTGAGCCGGCTGGTCGCGGTCAGCTTCTCGCCCAGCAGATCGGTCACGTAGAACGTGTCGGCCGCGCGCTCGCCATATGTGGCGACATGGGCCGAATAGACCATCAGCTTCGATTCGAAGAGGGCGTGGGCCAGCCGGTTGAGCAGGGCCGGACGATCCCTCGCATTGACCTCGACGACGGTGAAGCGGTTCGAGGCCTTGTTGTCGAAGATCACCCGCGGGCGCACCTCGAAGGCATCGGCGCGCGGCCGGGCATCGGGCTTGGCGACCAGTTGCGGCAGGATCTTGATCCGGTTGGCCAGCGCATTCTCGATCGAGGTGCGCAGCCTTTCGAGCTGGCTCTCCTCCATGAACGGCCGGCCCAGCGGGTCCTGTACGAGAAAATTGTCGACCGCGCGCCCGGTGCGCGTGGTGTGGATTCGTGCGTCGATGATGTTGCCGCCGGCGAGGTGAATGCCGCCCGCGATGCGATAGAACAGCCCCGGATGGTCCGAGGCGATGACGGTGACGAGCGTCGCGCCATGCGCCTGGTAGTATTCGGTATGGATCGAGAGCGCATGCCCCAGCGCCTCGGCCGCCTCGAGCTGGGCTAGGTTCTTGGCGATGACGTCCTCGCTCTCGGCGATCCAGTAGGAATCGACGAACTTGGCGCCGACTTTCTCGATAAGCGCGGCATTGGCCGGTTCCAGCGCCTCGACCGCGGCCTTCTTTGCGGCAATGCGCTTCTCGCGGCCGAATTCGGCGTGGCCGAGACGCAGGCGCTCCTCGGTGGCGGCATAGAGTTCGCCGATAAGCTGGCGTTTCCAGCTGTTCCAGGTTCCGGGGCCGACGGCGCGGATATCGACGATGGTCAGCATCGTCAGCTGGCGCAGGCGGTCGAGCGACTGCACGACCTGCACGAAATCGGTGATCGTCTTGGCGTCCGAGAGGTCGCGCTTGAAGGCAGTGGCGGAAAGCAGCAGGTGCTGGCGCACCAGCCAGCTCACCAGCTCGGTCTCGTCCTCGTCGAGTCCGAAGCGCGGGCACAGCTTGAGCGCGATCTCTGCGCCCAGCACCGAATGGTCCCCGCCCCGACCCTTGGCGATGTCATGCAGCAAGACCGAGGCATAGAGCGCGCGGCGTGAACGGACCTTGTGGACGATGTCGTGCGCCAGCGGGTGATCGTTCTTCAGCTCGCCCTTCTCGATCCGCGAGAGCAGGCCGATCGCCCGGATCGTGTGCTCGTCCACCGTGTAGTGGTGGTACATGTCGAACTGCATCTGCGCATTGACGCGTCCGAACTCGGTCACGAAGCGGCCGAACACACCCGCCTCGTTGAAGGCGCGCAAGGAGATTTCGGGATTGTTGCGACTGGTGAGCAGTTCCATGAACAGCTCGTTGGCTCGCTTGTCGCGGCGCACGTCTCCCTTGATCAATACGGCATCGCGGGAGATCAGGCGCATCGTCTCGGGATGGATTTCCAGGCCTTCCTTGTCGGCCAGCACGAAGATCTCGAGCATGCGCACCGGATCGCTTTCGAACCAGTCGTCGCTCGGCGCCTTGATGCGCCCGCCGAAGACCTTGTAGCCCTTGAGCGTGCGGGGCTTGGCGCGAAACCCGGCCAGCAGGCCGCGCGGCTGCTTGCGCGCGAACTGCTCGTCGAGCTGGGCGAGGAACACCCCGGTCAGGTTACCGACGACTTTCGCCTGCAGGAAGAAGAAGTGCATGAAGCGCTCGACCGCGCTCTTGCCGGGCCGGTCGGCATAGTTCATGCGCGCCGCAACCTCGCGCTGCATGTCGAAGGTCAGGCGATCCTCGGCCCGCTTGGTGATCGTGTGCAGATGGCAGCGCACCGCCCAGAAGAAGTTCTCGGCGCGGCGGAACGCCTTGTATTCCTTGGACGTAAGCAAGCCGACCTGCACCAGTTCGGACGGGTCGCGCACCTTGTGGATGTACTTGCCGATCCAGTAAAGCGTGTGCAGGTCGCGCAGCGAGCCCTTGCCTTCCTTGACGTTGGGCTCGACCACGTAACGGCTATCGCCCATGCGCTTGTGCCGTTCTTCGCGCTCGGCCAGCTTCTCGACCACGAACTGGCGTTCGGTGCCGGAAACCACATCGCTCCAGAAGCGCTGGCGCGCTTCCTCGTAGAGTTCCTGGTCGCCCCAGACGTAGCGCCCTTCCAGCATGGCTGTGCGGATCGTCAGGTCCGAGCGGCTCATCTTCACCATCTCGTCGAGCGAGCGACTCGAGTGCCCGATCTTGAGGCCCAGGTCCCAGAGGAAATAGAGCATCGCCTCGATCACCTGTTCGCACCACGGCGTCTGCTTGATCGGGGTAAGGAAGGCGATGTCGACGTCCGAATGCGGCGCCATTTCGCCGCGGCCATAGCCACCCACGGCCATGATCGTCAGGCGCTCCCCGCGCGATCGGTTGCTGACCGGATAGACATTTTCGACCACGTGATCGTGAATCACCCGCATGAGCTGGTCGACCAGGAAGGCCTGCGCCTCGGCCACGTCGTGCCCGGCGGAAGGCTTGCTGGTCAGACGTTCGGCAATTTCTGCGCGCCCCGCATCCAGCGCGCCGCGCAGCACATCGACAATGGCGCGGCGCGCCTTGGTGTGGCCGGACTCGTCAACCAGCTTGTCGATGGACAGGACCAGGGCGCGGCGGTCGATGACGGAACGCGGGGAGGGAATGCGGATGACGCTCATATCCCATGACTTCTAGACGGCGCGGGCCTCAAGGGAAACCCGCTCTCGGTGAAGATCGCGAACGCGCCGCCCGAACGCCATTTTCGCGATGAACCGGCAAAACCCGGCTATCTTCGCCCCTCCCACTATGCCAGAAGGCCGCCAAGCAGCCGCCGGTCCCGGCGGACACGGTAACGCAAAAACACGAGGTCGAACGCTTGTCCCTGCTGACCCTTGCCGCTGCTGCCGCACAGGCACACGAACCGATTCACTGGGTCGACCTGGGCCTGAAGAACTATCTCTTCCGGATCGGCAGCTTCGAGCTGCGCTGGTACTCGCTCGCCTATCTGGCCGGCATCGTGCTGGGCTACTGGCACCTCTCACGCATGATCAGGTCACCGGGCGCGCCCCTGGCACAACGCCATGCCGACGACCTGTTCTTCTACTGCACGCTCGGCATCATCCTGGGCGGCAGGCTCGGCTATGCCACGTTCTACACCGGCGGCAACACCGGCATTCCCAGCCTCTGGACCCACCCGACAGAGCTGCTTTCGCTGTGGCACGGCGGAATGAGCTTTCATGGCGGCCTTATCGGCGTGCTGCTGGCAATGCTCTGGGTTTCTTGGCGCGGCGGACTGAACTTCGTGCGCGTGGCGGACTACCTTTCGGTCTGTGTGCCCTTCGGCATGATGTTCGGACGCCTCGCCAATTTCGTGAACGGCGAACTCTGGGGCCGCGTGGTCACCAATCCGAACCTGCCCTGGGCGATGGTCTTTCCCGATGCGCCGGACCAGCTCCCGCGCCACCCCAGCCAGCTTTACGAAGCCGGACTGGAGGGCCTGCTGATGATCGTCATCATGCTCACCCTATACTGGAAGACGCGCGCACGCTTCCGTCCCGGCCTGCTGGTGGGCGTATTTACCGTCGGCATCGGCTGCGCCCGTTTCTTCGTCGAGTTCTTCCGCGAACCTGATGCCCAGCTTGAGGACTTCGCCCGTGAAACCGGGCTTTCGATGGGTCAGTGGCTGACGATCCCGCTGATCCTGCTGGGCCTGTTCATGATCGCCCGCGCCATCGCCAAGCCGGCGCTTGCCAGCGGCAGGCCCGCCACCGCCTGATGACCGGCATCGAGGACAGCCGCGACCCGCTGGATGCGATCTTCCGGCGGCTGATCGCCAATTACGGCCCGATCACGCTCATGCACTACATGGGCGAATCGAATGCGCGTTACTACTCGGGCAAGGATCCGCTGGGCAGCGCGGGCGACTTCATCACTGCGCCCGAAATCAGCCAGATGTTCGGCGAGCTCATCGGCCTGTGGCTGGCCGACATGTGGATACGCGCCGGACGCTGCGACAAGGTCCACTACGTCGAACTCGGACCCGGCCGCGGCACGCTGGCGCGCGATGCGCTCAGGGCCATGAAGAAGTACGGCCTCGAACCCAAGGTCCACTTCGTCGAGAGTTCGGCAGCGCTCAAGGACATCCAGCTTGCCGCAGTGCCGCAGGCGCAGTGGCATCACGACATGTCCACCCTGCCTGCGCGCGGCCCGCTGCTGATCGTGGGCAACGAATTCCTCGATGCACTGCCGATCCGCCAGCTGGTCAAGACCGCGCAGGGCTGGCGCGAGCGCATGGTCGGCCTCGACGCCGACGAACGTTTCATCCCGGTCGCGGGGGACAAGCCGATGGACGCCGCGATTCCAGAGGCGCGGCGCGAGGCCGAGGACGGCACCCTGATCGAGACCTGCCCGGGCGCGGCCTCGGTCACTTACGAGATTTCGGGCAGGCTGCTGGCGCAAGGCGGCGCGGCCCTGCTGATCGACTACGGATACGACGAGCCGCGCACCGGCTCGACCTTGCAGGCACTCCGTGAACACAAGATGGTCGATCCCTTCGCGATGCCGGGCGAGGCCGACCTCACGGCGCATGTGGACTTTGCAGCCATGGCCAATGCCGTGCAGGCGCGCGGCGTGCGGCACCTAGGTACTGTCACGCAGGGCCACTGGCTGCGCGCGCTGGGGATCGAGGCGCGGGCGCAGAGCCTGGCCAGGGTCGCCCCGCAGCATGCAGAGGCGATACAGTCGGCGATGCACCGCCTGGTTGCCGAGGACCAGATGGGCTCGCTGTTCAAGGTCATGGGCATCGGTGCGCCGGAATGGCCGCTCGGCGCAGGGTTCTGACCGCGCCGAGACTGATGTCGGTCAGTTCCTGCGTTCGATGGCCCGCTGCTCCTGCGGCACCTGCCGCACCGGAACCGCTCCGATCCACTGCTGGAAGGCATCGGTATCGACCATGCCCTTGCGGACATCCCTGCCACTGGTGAAAGTGACGAAGCCGTCGCCGCCCTCGGCCAGGAAGTTATTCACGGTCACGCGGTAGTCGGCCTGCGCATCGACGGGCTTGCCGCCGATCGTCAAGGTCAGCAGGCGCTCACCCGCAGGACGCCCCAAGTCGTAGGTAAAGCGCACGTTTGCGGAAGGAGCAAGTACCTGCTGGACTTTCGCCCGGCTCAGCCCGTCCTCGATCGCATCGCGCACTTGCGCGCCGGTCAGCGTCATCGTCACCAGGGTATTGTTGAAGGGCTGGACCGCATAGATCTGCCCGAAGGTCACTTCTCCGCCCGCTCCCGGATCGATCGGCGCGCGGATGCCGAAGGGGTTGGTGAAGGCGATCTGCGCCCCGGCCTCACGGCTGGCGGCAAGCTGTGCATCGGCGATCAGGTTGCCCAGCGAACCGCCGGTCATGCCCTCGTTCGCCGCCTTCGAGGCCGGCCCTGACAAGCGCCCCACGGGCCGCGAGACTTGCGCCTGTGCATCCTCGACATAGCGCGCGACATAGGCGCTGACGTCGGCGCGCGGCCGGAACGCGGGATAGAGCGCCGTATTGGCAACGGCCCCGCGCCCGCTGGAATAGGCCTGCGACTGGACGATGACGTTGTGCGCCTTCTTGGCGAGAACGCGATGCCTTGCAGGGTCGATGGTAAGCGTGATGTCGGTCACCGCCTTGCCGTAGACATTCGCGCTCGTCAGCAGGATCGGCCGCGACGGATCGATTTCTCCGTAATTGCACACATAGGCCCAGTGGGTGTGGCCCGAGACGACGACGTCGACGCGCGGATCGATCCTGGCAAGGATCGGCAGGATGCCGCCGTTCAGCCCCTCGCAGCCATTGGGATCGGATTCGCCGGTCGTCTTGCCGCCCTGATGGATCAGCACGACGATGGCATCGGCCCCCGCTGCCTTGAGGCGAGGCACCTCTCGGTTGATCGCCTCGGCCTCGTCCCCGAAGATCAGTCCCCGGATCTGCTCTGGCGCGACCAGCGTGGGCACTTCGCGCAGCGAGAGGCCGATGAAACCGACTGTCACCTTGCTGGCGCCCGAACCGAAGGTCTTCATCCCCGTGGCAGGAAACAGCGTCGAACCGTCGGGCTTGTATGTGCTGGCCGCGAGATACCGGTAGCCTGCGCCCTTGAATTGCTCGAGCTGGCAAGGCTGGAGCCGCGTGTATTTCTCGCAGCCGCCATCCTGCAGGCGCTGCAGTTCCTTCCAGCCGCGGTCGAATTCGTGGTTGCCGACCGCGTTGAACTCGAGCCCGATGCGGTTCATCACGCCGACCGCAGGCTCATCGAGATGCAGCGAGGAGGCAAGCTGCGAAGCACTGGTCAGGTCGCCGGCGGCCACCACCACGTTGTTGGGATGCTCAGCCTTGAGCGAATCGACGGCCGAGGCGAGCCACGCCGCCCCGCCTGCCGGCACCGCGACCGTGCCGCCCTTCCCGTCCGGCGCCCCGACAGAAGCCTTCGGCGGCTCAAGCGCCCCGTGGAAATCGTTGATGGCGATGATCCCCACATCAACGGGCGCGGCCGTCTGGTCTATCGCCTGGGGGGTAGTGCAGGCCGCCAGCAGACCAAGCAGGGCAAGGGAAAGTAAGCGTTTCATGGAAGCGGCTTATCTCGCCTGAACATGACGGCGGCAAGACGAAGACGCGCGAACAGGGGCCACGATCGCGGCATCGCCGATTCTTTGCAGGCGGGGGTTGCAAGGCGCCCGATGCGCCCCCACCTGCTGCAGTGCAACATTCCCATGAGCAGGACCCTGCCATGAATGCCCATAGCCACGCGCCTGATGGCGACACGCAAACCGTACTCGTCCTGCAGGGAGGCGGCGCACTCGGCGCCTACCAGGCCGGCGTGTTCGAAGCTCTGGCCGAACACGGCGCGGCGCCGGACTGGATCGCGGGAATCTCGATCGGCGCGATCAATGCCGCGATCATCGCCGGAAATGCGCCCGAAGACCGCTTGCCGCAACTGCGTCGTTTCTGGGACCTGGTCTCCTCGGAATTGCAATTCCATCTGGACGAGCGCATCGGCTTCGCCCGCCGTGCCTTCAACGAAGCATCGGCCTTCCTTGCCGCGACCGTCGGCATTCCCGGCTTCTACAATCCGCGCCTGTTCCCGCCGCTCAACCCGGAATGGCCGGCGGAACTCGATTCGCTCAGCTACTACGACACCGCGCCCTTGCGTGCGACCTTGCTCGAACTAGTCGATTTCGAGCGGATCAACCGCTGCGAGACCCATTTCAGCGTCGGTGCAGTGAACGTGCTCAATGGCAACTTCGCCTATTTCGACAATCGCGAACGCACGATCGGCCCGGAACACATCATGGCCAGCGGCGCGCTTCCCCCCGGTTTCCCGCCGGTCCAGATCGACGGCGAATGGTACTGGGACGGCGGCCTCGTTTCCAATACCCCGCTGCAATACGTGCTCGACAACCGCAGCCAGTGCGAGATGACGGTGTTCCAGGTGGACCTGTTCAGCTCTCGCGGGGAAGAGCCGCGCACGATGGCCGATGTCGCCCAGCGCGAGAAGGACATCCGCTACTCCAGCCGCACCCGCCTCAACACCGACATGTCCCGCCGCCTCCATGCCTTGCGCGCAGCGGCGCATCGCCTCGCCGACCGGCTGCCCGAGGAATTCAGGGACGATCCCGATCTTGCCGCGCTGCTTTCCTGCCGTCCGGCCGGGCCGGTTGCGGTGATGCACCTGATCAATCGCGGAAAACCATACGAATCCAATTCGAAGGACTACGAGTTCTCGCGCATGACGGTTAACGAGCACTGGGACGCGGGCAAGGCGGACGCGATCCACTCGCTCGATCATCCGGACTGGACGGGCCGCCGCCTGCGGCCCGATGAGATCATTACGTTCGACCTCGCCAGCGATTGCCGCTGAGCATCCGAAAGAGAGCAGGAGCAGGTACATGAAGCTGAAGGACAAGGTCTGCATCGTCACCGGCGCGGCGAGCGGGATCGGCAATGCCATCGCGCACCGCTACGCCGCCGAGGGAGGCAAGGTGACGATCGCCGATCTGAACATCGATGCGGCAGAGAAGGCAGCTTCGGACATCCGCGAGAAGTTCTCCGTCGAGGCGATGGCCGTGGCCATGGACGTAACCAGCGAGGAACAGGTCAACGATGGCGTCGCCAAGGTCGTCGATGCCTGGGGCACGGTTGACGTCCTCGTGTCCAACGCGGGAATCCAGATCGTCAACCCGATCGAGGAATTCGCCTTCGCCGACTGGAAGAAGATGCTCGCCATTCACCTAGACGGCGCATTCCTGACTTCCAAGGCGGTGATCCCGCACATGTATCGGCAAAAGTCCGGCTCGATCATCTTCATGGGCTCGGTCCATTCCAAGGAAGCGAGCCCGCTCAAGTCCGCCTACGTCACCGCCAAGCATGGCCTGCTCGGCCTTTCGCGGGTGATCGCCAAGGAAGGCGGCAAGAAGGGCGTGCGCACCAACGTGATCTGCCCGGGCTTCGTGAAGACCCCGCTGGTCGACAAGCAGATCCCCGAACAGGCCAAGGAACTGGGCATTTCCGAAGAGGAAGTCGTCAGCAAGGTCATGCTCGGCCAGACCGTCGACACAGAGTTCACCACGGTCGAGGACATCGCCGAAGTGGCGCTGTTCTTCGCTGCCTTCGAAACCAATGCGCTCACCGGCCAGTCGCTGATCGCCAGCCACGGCTGGTGCATGGAATGAGGGCCTGACGCCGCCGCCTTACAGACCGATTTCCTCGCGGGGCGCTCAGCCCTGCGAGGCGGTCAGTAGACGTTCAAGCGCCGCATCCCGCCCGATCAGGGGCAGCAGGGCGGCCATGTCCGGCCCATGCTCGCGCCCGGTCAGCGCCTGGCGCAGCGGCAGGAACAGCGCCTTGCCCTTGCGCCCGGTTGCAGCCTTGAGCGCGCCGGTCAGCGCCTTCCAGGCATCGGCCTGCCAGTCCATCGCCGTCAGCGTCTGCGCCGCCAGCGCAAGGTAGGCCTTCGCCTCGTCGTCGAATGCAGGCGCCTCGACCGGGCCGGTCACGACCTGCCACCAGTCCGCCGCCTCATGAACGTGCGAGAGGTTGGGCCGCACCGTTTCCCAGGCCGCGGCGTCCATGCCCTCCGGCAAGCGACCCGCGGCGGCCTCGTAAGGCATGACATGGACGATGGCGGCGTTGATGCGTTCCAGTTCCGCCTCGTCGAAGCGCGCAGGCGCTCGGCCGAAACGGGACAGGTCGAAACTTTCCGCGAGCGCCGGCCCGTCCAGCGCGGGATCGACCGGGTCCGAGGTCCCGAGACGCCCCAGCAGGGCAACGACGGCCTGCGGCTCGATACCCGCCTCGCGGAAATGCGCGACGCCCAGCGAGCCAAGCCGCTTGGACAGCTTGCCCTCGGTACCGACCAGCAGCGCCTCGTGCGCGAAACGCGGCGGCGCGGCGCCCAGTGCTTCGAACATCTGGACTTGGGCGGCGGTGTTCGACACGTGATCCTCACCGCGCAGGATGTCGGTCACGCCCATGTCCACGTCGTCGATGGCCGAAGGCAACATATAGAGCCATGAACCGTCGGCGCGGCGGATCACCGGGTCCGACATCTGCGCCGGATCGAAGTGCTGGGGACCGCGAATGCCGTCCTCCCACGCGATCGCGCTTTCGCGGTCGAGCAGGAAACGCCAGTGCGGCATTTCGCCCGCCGCGATCTTCGCCGCCTTCTCCTCTTCACCGAGATTCAGCGCCGCCCGGTCATAGATCGGCGGCAGCCCCCGGCCGAGGAGGACCTTGCGCTTGAGTTCCAGTTCCTGCGGACTTTCCCAGCAGGGATAGACCCGCCCTGCGGCTTTGAGCCGCTCGAACTCGCGCTCATAAAGCGCGAAGCGGGCAGACTGGCGCTCCTCGCCCTCCGGGTGGATCCCGAGCCAGGCGAGGTCGGCGCGAATCGCCTCGACGTACTCCTCGCGGCTGCGTGCGGCATCGGTATCGTCGATGCGCAGCACGAAGCGTCCTCCCGCCTGCTCGGCCAGCAGCCAGTTATGCAGCGCCGTACGGATATTGCCGACATGCAGGTGCCCGGTGGGCGAAGGAGCGAAGCGCGTGGTGACCGTCATGGCCGCTGCGATTACGGCGCGCGGTGCGCGGCGTCAAAGGGACAGTTCGCTCTTGCCTTGGATCACCCGCCACTCGGCAGGAGAACGGCCGCCCCCTGGACTGTGCCCGCACGCAGCGCCGCCAGCGCCCCTGCCGCCTGGTCGAGCGGGAAGGTCTGTGTGGCGATGCGCAGGTCGGCGCGCTGCGCGGCTTCGAAGAAGCTCGTGCCATCCTCCCGGGTCAGGTTGGCGACCGAGAGGATGTGCCGTTCGCCCCACAGGTCAGCGTAAGGGAACGAAGGGATGTCGCTCATGTGGATGCCCGCGCACACGACCCGCCCGCCCTTGCGCACGGCCTTGAGCGCAAGCGGCACCAGTTCGCCCACCGGCGCGAAGATCAGGGCGGCGTCGAGTTCTTCCGGGGGCGCTTCGCTCGATCCACCGGCCCACACGCAGCCGAGCGAGCGGGCGAAGGCCTGGCCTTGGAGGTCGCCATCGCGCGTGAAGGCGTGAACACGCCGTCCCTGCCACACCGCGATCTGGGCAAGGATATGCGCCGCCGCACCGAAACCGTAGAGCCCGATCACCGGGGCCTGCCCGGCAAGGCGCAGGGCCCGCCAGCCGATCAAGCCCGCACACAGGAGCGGGGCGGCCTCCACGTCGGAAAAGCGCTCGGGCAGCGCGAAGCAGAAATGGGCATCGGCTGTCACGTGGGTGGCATAGCCGCCGTCGCGCGTGGCGCCCGTGAATTGCGGCCGGTCGCACAGGTTCTCCTGCCCATCCCGGCAATAGCGGCAATCCCCGCAGCTATGACCGAGCCAGGGGATGCCAACCCTCTCACCGACGGCAAAGCCCGACACGCCCTCTCCCAGCGCGATCACGTGCCCGACGATCTCGTGCCCCGGAATGACCGGATAGTGCGCCGCGACTTCGCCATCGAGAACATGCAGGTCGGTGCGGCAGACACCACAGGCGGCGATCTTCACCAGCACTTCGCCCGGCCCGGGCTGCGGCACCGGCCTCTCCACGCGCCGCGGCACCTGATGCGGACCGTCGATCTGCATCGCCGTCATCAAGTCCATCGCCGTTCCCTTCCTGCCTCGCCCGGTGGCCGGAACGGGAAGTTTACGCCCAGGGGCCGGGAAACAGAAGCGCCGAGACGATTCTCAGGTCGACGAGCTGCCCGCTGTGCCCAGCGGCACGTCGCTGACTTCACCGCCGCTGCGGAAGGCGTGGGTGATCGGATAGCGACGGTCGCGGCCGAAATTGCGCGCGGTCAGCTTCACGCCCGGAGGTGCCTGGCGTCGCTTGTATTCGGCAAGGTGCAGCAGCCGTTCGACATGCTCGACCGTCGCGCGATCGAAACCTTCGGCAACCACCTGCTCCACGCTCTTGTCGTGCTCGACCAGGCCGAGGAGGATCGGGTCGAGCATGTCGTAAGGCGGCAGGCTGTCCGAATCGCGCTGGTTCGCCCGCAGCTCGGCCGTCGGCGGCTTGGTGAACATGCGTTCGGGAATCAGCGGGCCTTCTGGCCCAAGGCCAATCCGTGGAACGTGCCGGTTGCGCCAGCGCGAGATCGCGAAGACAGTCATCTTGTAGGCGTCCTTGAGCGGATTGTAGCCGCCCGCCATGTCGCCGTAGATCGTGGCGTAGCCGACGCTCATCTCGCTCTTGTTGCCGGTGGTCATCAGCATCGGCCCGAACTTGTTGGACAGGGCCATGAGCGCGGTGCCGCGCACCCGCGACTGCAGGTTTTCTTCCGCCAGTCCGCGATTCGTGCCGTCGAAAACCTCGCCGAGCATGGCATCGAAACCGTCCACCGCGGAGCCGATCGGCATGACCGAATAGCGAATGCCCAGCGCCCTTGCGCAAGCTGCGGCATCGTCGAGGCTTTCCTGGCTGGTGAAGCGCGACGGCATCATCACCCCCCAGACCCGCTCCGCCCCGAGCGCGTCGACGGCAATGGCGGCGCATGTCGCCGAATCGATTCCACCCGACAGACCCAGCACAACGCCCGGAAAGCCGTTGCGGTTCACATAGTCTCGCAGCGCCAGGACCATGGCGCAGTAGATATCCTCGGGATGCTCGGCGAGCGTTTCCAGTTGTCCGCGATCGCAGCGCCAGCCCTGCGCCGTTTTGGTCCAGTTGGTCTGGACGACCTGCTCTTCCCAGTCGCGCAGCTGGACGGCGAGGCCGCCGTCGCCATTGATGACGAAGCTCGCCCCGTCGAAGACCAGCTCGTCCTGCCCGCCGACGCGATTGAGATAGGCGAGCGGCAGGCCGGTATCGACCGCGCGGCGCTTGGCCACGCCTTCGATACGCAGCGCGTCCTTGTTGATCTCGTAAGGGCTGCCGTTGACGCAAATGAAGATCTCGGCGCCGAAATCGGCAAGATGGCGGCAGACTTCGGGCTGCCAGATATCCTCGCAGATCGGGACGCCGATCATCGTGCCGCGCAGGATCATCGGTTCAGGAAGCGGTCCGGGCTGGAACAACCGCATCTCGTCGAAAGTGCCGTAGTTGGGCAGCTCATGCTTGAGGCGGACGGCAGCGACCTTGCCCTGGTCGAGCAGGGCAACCGCGTTGTGCAGCGCACCATCGAGGACGATAGCCGTACCGACCAGCATCGCGGGCCCGTCCGAGGCGCTCGCCCTGGCAAGCGTCTGCAGCTCGGCAGCGGCCCGTTCGATCAGCGAAGGCTTGAGAATGAGATCCTCGGGCGGATAGCCGACGAGGTGCAGTTCGGGAAATACGATCAGGTCGGACCCTGCGGCCTGCTTGCGCACCGCCAATACGCCCTCTGCATTGCCCGGGATGTCCCCCACCGACTGGTTGAGCTGCGCGAGGGTGATCTTCAGCGTATCGGGCATAGGCGAAGTGATGCCCGCGCCTCAGGTGTCATGCAAGTAGAACGCAAATAAAAAACCCTCCCGGATGGGAGGGCTTTTCCCCGTCCGAAGACGGGATCTTCCGTTGGTCCCGCAGGATGCAGGCGGAAGGCAACTGGGGGTCGGCGTGCCGGATGGCTGGCGCCGAACCCCCGGCCGGATTACATCGCTTCGGTAGCTTCCTCGGTGGGAGCGTCCGTCGCGTCGCCGGTCATCATTTCACCGGGAACGGTTTCAACCGACTCGGTACCTTCGTCGGTCGGAGCTTCCGAACCGCAAGCTGCGAGAGCCAGAGCGGTAGCCGACGCGAACACGGCGTAAGCAATCTTCTTCATGCGAATCCCCTTGCATTGTTTGGCGCAGGCGCCAACGCTTGCAGGCAAGCCTGCAGCGCCATTCTTTAGACGAGGTTATGGTGCAACGCAAATAGGAAGTAGAGGGGGCAAAACCCGCTGAAATCCTAGGGGTTGCGCACATATAAAGATATCTTTATATGCTTTTCCATGCGGATCGACCCTCTCCTGCGGGCTCTTTCGGAGCCGACGCGCCTGCGCATCATGCGTCTTCTGGCGCACATGGAGCTTGCCGTCGGCGAGCTTGCCCAGGTGCTTGGGCAGAGCCAGCCGAGGGTCTCTCGCCATATCCGAATCCTGTGCGATGCCGGCCTTGCCGAACGCCGCAAGGAAGGCAGCTGGGTCTTCCTGCGCAGCGCCGTGAGCGAGAACGGGGCCCCGCCGCTGGGGGCCGCCGCGGCCCGCCTACTTGCCATCGCTGAGCGCGACGACATGACCTTCTCCGCGCGCTGCGCCGAGGATCGCCGCCACCTTGCCGCGATTCGCGCCGCGCGAGAGGCAAGCGCCGAAGCCTACTTTGCCCGCCATGCACAGGAGTGGGATACGCTGCGCCAGCTCCATGGCGCCGACGAGCCGGTAGAGGCCGCGCTGCTCGGCAAGCTCGACGGCGAGAAGGCAGGCAAGCTGCTCGACATCGGCACCGGCACCGGACGCATGGCCGAGCTTCTCGCCGACCGCGCCAGCCACGTCACCGCGCTCGACAAAAGCCCGGAGATGTTGCGAATTGCGCGCGCCCGCTTGCAATCTTTGCCATCGGACAAGCTCGATCTGGTGCAGGGCGACTTTACCGCGCTGCCTTTCGCCGAAGCGGCATTCGATACCGTGCTGTTCCACCAGGTCCTGCACTTTGCTCAGGAACCCGCGACCGTACTGGCCGAAGCCGCACGCGTCACCCGCCCGGGCGGGCGCATCGCCGTCGTCGATCTCGCCGCGCATGAACGCGAGGAACTGCGCGAGCGTCACGCCCACGCCCGACTCGGCTTTTCGGACGAGCAGATGCTCGGACTTCTCACCGACGCGGGCTTCGCGCCCGAATCGCCCGCGGCTCTGCCGGGGGACCCTCTCACCGTGAAAATCTGGACGGGACGCCGCAGCTCAGGCACGGCGCCCGCGAACCAGGATAATGCTAAAGGAAAGGCCGCGCGCCCATGACCGCCGCAATCCGACCGGCTGACGCTCCCCTGTTCGGGGTGCAGCCGGGCGATATCTCCGTCTCCTTCGAATTCTTCCCGCCCAAGACGGAGAAGATGGAGATGCAGCTCTGGGAAGCGATCACCCAGCTTGCCCCGCTCCACCCGAGCTTCGTCTCGGTCACTTACGGCGCGGGCGGCTCGACCCGCGAACGGACCCATGCCACGGTCTCGCGGATCATCCGCGAGACCGACCTCGTGCCCGCCGCCCATCTTACCTGCGTTGCGGCGAGCAAGGCCCAGATCGACGAGATCGTCGACCGCTACTGGGAAGCGGGCGTGCGCCATATCGTCGCCCTGCGCGGCGACCCGCCGCCGGCCGACGGCAGCATCTTCGTGCCCCACCCGGAAGGCTACGCCAATGCCGCCGATCTGGTCGCCGGGATCAAGGCGCGCCACGACTTCGACATCTCGGTCGCCGCCTATCCCGAAATCCACCCCGAAGCGACGAGCGCCGAGACGGACCTCGACAACCTCAAGCGCAAGCTGGATGCAGGCGCCTCGCGCGCGATCACCCAGTTCTTCTTCTCGACGGACGCCTATTTCCGCTTTCTCGACAAGGCGCTGTCCGCCGGGATCACTGCGCCGATCCTGCCCGGCATCATGCCGGTAACCAGCTTCGCCGCGATCCGCCGCATGTCGGGCAATACCGAGATCCCCGCCTGGCTCGAGGCCATGTTCGAAGGTCTCGACGATCGCCCCGGCCCGCGCGCCCTCGTCGCCGCGGTCGCCGCCGCCGACTTGTGCAAGCGCCTTTATGACGGTGGCGTACGCGACTTCCACTTCTATACTCTCAACCGCGCCGAGCAGGCTTACGCGATCTGCCAGCTTCTCGGCCTGCGCCCCAAGGAGATCGGCTGATGTCGCCTCGCGAAACTTTCCTGGCCGAGGCTGCCAAGCGCATCCTCATTACCGATGGCGCCTTCGGCACGGAAATCCAGAACTGGAAGCTCGCCGAAGCGGACTACGCCGGTAACCTGGGCCTCAGCCACGAGCAGAAGGGCAACAACGACATCCTTGCGCTGTCCAAGCCCGAGGTGCCCGAGGCGATCCACCGCGCCTACTTCGAGGCAGGCGCGGACATTGCCGAGACCAACACCTTCTCGGCCAACCGCATCAGCCAGGCCGACTACGGCGCCGAGCACCTCGTGCGCGAGATCAACGTCGAATCGGCCCGTCTCGCCCGCAAGGTCGCCGACGAGTTCCAGACCAGGGACGCCGCAAGCGGTATTTCGCGCCCTCGCTTCGTGGCCGGCGCCATCGGCCCGACCAACAAGACCCTGTCGCTCAGCCCCGACGTCAACGACCCGGGGTACCGCGAAATCGACTGGGACACGCTGGTCGACGTCTACAAGGAACAGGCCGCGGCGCTCGTCGAGGGCGGAGCGGACTTCATCCTCATCGAGACGGTGTTCGACACGCTCAACGCCAAGGCCGGCATCATGGCGGTCAAGCAGCTCGAGGCCGAGCTGGGCCGCGAAGTGCCGATCATGCTGTCGATGACGCTGACCGACCTTTCGGGCCGCAACCTTTCCGGCCACACGGTCGAGGCGTTCTGGCACGCGGTACGCCATGCCCGGCCGATCACGATCGGGCTCAACTGCTCGTTCGGCGCCACCCAGCTGCGCCCGCACGTCAAGACGCTGTCGGAAATCGCCGATACGCTGATCATGATCTATCCCAACGCGGGCCTGCCCAACGAACTGGGCGCCTACGACGAAATGCCCGACACGACCGCGGGCTTTGTCGGCGAGTGGGCCGTCGCGGGCCAGGTCAACGTGCTGGGCGGCTGCTGCGGCTCCACCCCGGCCCATATCGCGGCAATCGCGCGGCAGGTGAAGGGCGTTGCCCCGCGCAAGGTTCCCTCACTGGAACCGGTAACGCGGTTGGCCGGCCTCGAACCCTTCATCATGGCAGCTTGAAGAGGCAGGAACCCTGGCCATGGACGACATACCCATCTGGCGCATCCGGCAGGCGGCCCCCGACGATGCGGAGGCCCTCTCGCTCATCGGTTCGGCGACGTTTCTCGAGAGTTTTGCGGGTATCGTCGACGGTAGCGGCATCGTTTCCCACTGCGTCCACCAGCACAGCGCCGAGACCTACCGCGCCTACCTGGCCAAGGGCGCCAAGGCCTGGCTGGCGGAAGTCGAACCGGGCCACGCCCCCGTTGGCTACGCCATGGTCTGCGCACCGGAACTGGAACTGGCGCAGGAGGGCGACCTCGAACTCAAGCGCATCTACATGCTCTCGCGCTACCAGGGCACGGTGCTTGCCAGCGCCCTGATGCAGGCGGTCGTCGCCGCGACCCCGGGCCATACGCGCCTCCTGCTCGGCGTGAAGGAAGACAACCACCGCGCCCTTTCGTTCTATGCCAAGCACGGCTTCGAGACGATCGGGACCCGCCGCTTCGATGTCGGCGGCAAGACTTATGACGACTTCGTACTGGCGCGCGTGCTGACGCCCGTTCCGGCACAGTGATTCAACGAGAAAAGCAATGACCGCGACACCTTCATCTGCCCGTTTCGTCAATGTCGGCGAGCGCACCAACGTCACCGGATCGGCCAAGTTCAAGAAGCTGATCATGGCCGGCGACTATCCCGCCGCCGTCGAAGTGGCCCGCCAGCAGGTCGAGAACGGCGCGCAGGTGATCGACGTCAACATGGACGAAGGCCTGCTCGACGCCGTCGAGGCGATGACCACCTACCTCAAGCTGATCGCCGCCGAGCCCGACATCGCGCGCGTTCCGGTGATGATCGACAGCTCGAAATGGGAGGTGATCGAGGCCGGCCTCAAGTGCGTGTCCGGCAAGCCGATCGTCAACTCGATCAGCATGAAGGAAGGCGAGGCACCGTTCCTCGAACAGGCGCGCAAGTGCATGACCTACGGCGCCGCCGTAGTCGTCATGGCCTTCGACGAAACCGGCCAGGCCGACACCAGGCAGCGCAAGGTCGAGATCTGCAAGCGCGCCTACAAGCTGCTCACCGGCATCGGCTTCCCGCCCGAGGACATCATCTTCGACCCCAACGTCTTCGCCGTCGCCACCGGCATCGAGGATCACGACCGCTACGCGCTCGACTTCATCGAGGCGGTGAAGGAAATCCGCGAGGCCTGCCCGCACGTCCATTTCTCGGGCGGCCTGTCGAACCTGTCGTTCAGCTTCCGCGGCAACGAGACGGTGCGCCGGGCAATGCACTCGGTGTTCCTCTACTATGCGATCCCGGCCGGGCTCGACATGGCAATCGTCAATGCCGGACAGCTCGACGTCTACGACCAGATCGACCCGGTGCTGCGCGACGCCTGCGAAGACGTGATCCTGATGCGCCGCGAGGATGCGACCGAGCGCCTCATCGAACTCGCCGAGAGCTTCAAGGGCCAGGACAAGGCCGCCGAAAAGGCCGCCGAGGAATGGCGCGGGTGGGAAGTGACCAAGCGGCTGGAGCACGCGCTGGTGAAGGGCATCGATGCCTATGTCGTCGAGGATACCGAGGAAGCGCGCCAGGCCGCGGCAGACCGTGGCGGTCGGCCGATCGAGGTGATCGAGGGCCCGCTGATGGACGGCATGAACGTCGTCGGCGACCTGTTCGGCTCGGGCAAGATGTTCCTGCCGCAGGTCGTCAAGTCCGCGCGCGTCATGAAAAAGGCCGTCGCCCATCTCATCCCCTTCATCGAGGCGGAGAAGGAAGAAGGCGCCAAGGCCAAGGGCCGCATCATCATGGCCACCGTCAAGGGCGACGTCCATGACATCGGCAAGAACATCGTCGGCGTCGTCCTGCAGTGCAACGGCTACGAAGTGATCGACCTGGGCGTCATGGTTCCCTGGTCGAAGATCCTCGAGAGCGCGAACGAGAACGATGCCGACATCATCGGCCTCTCCGGCCTCATCACCCCCTCGCTCGACGAGATGGTGACCGTGGCCGAGGAAATGCAGCGCGCGCAGATGAACATCCCGCTGCTGATCGGCGGGGCGACGACCAGCAAGGTCCACACCGCGCTGCGCATCGATCCGGCCTACGAAGGCCCGGTGATCCATGTGCTCGACGCCAGCCGCGCGGTCGGCGTCGCCTCGCAGCTGCTGTCGGACACGCAGGCCGAAGGCTTCAAGTCCTCGGTCGCCATCGACTACCAGAAAGTGCGCGAGGCACGCGAGGGCAAGGGCCAGTCGGACCTGCTGGCGCTGGCCGATGCCCGCGAGAACGCGTTCAAGCCCGACTTCGCCGACAAGGCCCCCGCCCCGGTACAGCCCGGGTTGCACGTTTTCGAGGCATGGGACCTCGCCGATCTCGTCGAGACGTTCGACTGGACGCCTTTCTTCCGCGCCTGGGAACTGGCCGGTACCTACCCGGCGATCCTCGAGGACGAAGTGGTGGGCGAAAGCGCCCGCAACCTGTTCGCCGACGCCAAGGCGATGCTGGAAAAGATCGTCAGCGAGAAGTGGCTGACGGCCAAGGGCGTCTGCGCCTTCTGGCCCGCTCACCGCGAAGGTGACGACGTTCTGCTGGAAGACGGCACCCGCCTTCCCTTCCTGCGCCAGCAGTTCAAGAAATCGCGCAGCCGCGCCAACTTCTGCCTTTCGGACTTCATCGATACGCAGGACGACTGGCTCGGCGGCTTCGCGGTCGGCATCCACGGCATCGAACCGCACCTCGCACGCTTCCAGGCCGCACACGACGACTATTCGGACATCCTGCTCAAGGCGCTGGCCGACCGCTTCGCCGAAGCCTTCGCCGAACGCCTGCACAGCCACGTGCGCACCACCCTGTGGGGCTATGCGCCGGAAGAGCAGTTCACCAACGAAGCGCTGATCCGCGAGGAATATCGCGGTATCCGTCCGGCCCCCGGTTACCCGGCCTGCCCGGACCACTCGCTCAAGCCGATCCTGTTCGACCTGCTCAAGGCGCAGGACAATGCCGGAATCGTGCTGACCGAAAGCCAGGCGATGCTGCCGACCGCCGCGGTTTCGGGCTTCTACTTTGCCCATCCGGAAAGCCAGTATTTCGGCGTCGCGCGCATCGGCCGGGACCAACTTGAGGACTACGCCGGACGGCGCGGGGTGGAGCTGGCGACGGCCGAACGCTGGCTGCGTCCCAACCTCGACTGAGCGACAACGCGCTCGCAAGCCGACAGGGCCCGCACGTTAACGGGTTCCGGGCCGCCCCCGCGCCCGGAACCCGCCCCCCACGACAGACCTGCCTACCGGCCGGCCTGCACCGGCCGGCGGCCGGGAACGGGAAAATGACCGGTCGCGGCGATCCAGCGCGGCATCCCTGCCGAGGCCGGGGCCAGGGCGGCCTGGGTGGTCTGCGCGGCCTGGGTGGCCAGGCGGACGGCTCCGCCGATCATTCCGAAAATCTTTCCTGCAGTCGGTTCCATGTGCCTGATCCCTCGCATGTGCAGCCCGCTTGCCGGGGCTGTCTTTCGATGAACCCAATATGGCGCCAGGCGGCGGGCGGGTCTGTGCGCGTCTGCACAGCGCTGCTGTGATTTATCCCACATGCCCCGGATCGAACCGGTTTGCGCATGTCCGGGCGCGAAATCTTCGCAGGCCGGACACCGCAACGGCGGAAAATTAACCCCCGGGCGGTTCCCAGGCCATGGCCGCGTCTGCCATAAGCCCCCCGTGCCTGTTGCCGACCTGCTTCCCGACGCACTCGATGCCCTTCACGCCACTTTCGGCTTCACCGCCTTTCGCGGCGTGCAGGAACATGTCGTCTCGCGCGTGCTGGCGGGCCAGTCGACGCTGGCGGTCATGCCCACCGGCGCGGGCAAGTCGCTGACCTACCAGCTTCCGGCGGTCATGCTGGAAGGCACTTGCGTGGTCGTCAGCCCGCTGATCGCCCTGATGCACGACCAGTTGCGTTCCGCCACGGCCAACGGCATCCGCGCCGCGACCCTCACCAGTGCCGATACCGACCGCGAAGTGACCATCGACCGGTTCCGCGAGGGCGAGCTGGACTTGCTCTACGTCGCCCCGGAACGCGCCAGCCAGCCGCATTTCCGCGAGCTGCTATCCAAGGCGCGCGTCTCGCTCTTCGCCATCGACGAAGCGCACTGCGTTTCCGAATGGGGGCACGATTTCCGGCCCGACTACCGGCTGCTGCGCCCGCTGCTCGACGCATTTCCGCAAGTACCGCGCCTTGCCCTTACCGCGACCGCGGACCACCATACCCGCGCCGACATCCTCGCCCAGCTCGGCATTGCCGATGACGGCCTGATCGTCGCCGGGTTCGACCGGCCCAACATCCGCTATGCGATCCGCCCGCGCGAGAATGCCGCGCGCCAGCTCAAGACGCTGCTGGAAGAGAACCCCGGCCCCGGCATTATCTACGCCCCGACCCGCGCCCGCGTCGAGCAGCTGGCCGAGACCCTGGCCGCCACCGGTCGCCGGGTCCTGCCCTACCACGCCGGTCTTTCGCCAGAGATCCGCGCACGCAACCAGGCGGCCTTCGTTGCCAGCGAGGACATGGTGATGGTCGCCACGGTCGCTTTCGGCATGGGCATCGACAAGCCCGACGTGCGCTTCGTCGCCCATGCCGGCATCCCCAAGTCGATCGAGGGCTACTACCAGGAAACCGGACGCGCCGGGCGTGACGGCGACCCTTCCGTCGCGGTGATGTTCTGGGGGGCGGACGACTTCGCCCGCGCGCGCATCCGCTTGTCGGAAGTGGAAGAGCGCCGCCAGCAGTCCGAGCGCCAGCGGCTCGATTCGCTGGCAGGGCTGGTCGAAACCGCCCAATGCCGCCGCGCCGTCCTGCTCCGCCACTTCGGCGAGGACCCCGCGCCCACTTGCGGCAACTGCGACAATTGCCTTGAACCCCCGGGCGTCGCCGACATGACCGAACTGGCGCGCAAGCTGCTTTCGGCCGTTTATCGCACCGGGCAGTCCTATGGCCTGGGTCACCTCGAAAAGGTGCTGGCCGGCATCGCCGACGACCGCGTGCTCCAGCGCGGGCATGACCAGCTTTCGGTCTTCGGGATCATGACCGAGGACGAAAAGCCCCTGCTCAAGCCGCTGGCCCGCGCGCTGCAGGCCCGAGGCAGCCTGATCCCGACCGAACACGGTGGCCTCGCACTGGGCGGCGATGCGCGCGAAATCCTCAAGGGCGAGGCCAGCGTGCCGATTGTCCTGCCCCCCAAGCGCGAGCGCAAGCGGCGTGGCGGCGCAAGCAGCCGCGACACCGGCGCCAATCCCGTCGGCAATCCGCTGTTTGAAGCGCTTCGCGCGCTGCGCCGCGATCTCGCCGCAGAAGCGGGCGTGCCGCCCTACGTCATCTTCCACGATTCCACCTTGCGCGAGATGGCGACGGTCCAGCCCGCGTCGCTCGCCGCAATGGGCGAAATCGGCGGCATCGGTTCGCGCAAGCTCGACGCTTACGGCGATGCCTTCCTGGCGGTAATCCGACAGTTCTGAGACGCTTCGACGGCGAACTTCCGGTTCAGGTTACGCTGCCGAGAATGCTCGGCGCGCTCCGACAGATGGATCCTGAAACGCGTTCAGGATGACAATCGAGACGATTGACGTGGCTTTGCCCCAGCCAGTTCCATCATCCCCGCGCAGGCGCGACCCCGGATCGGGTCCGGGGTAACGACGCCACCAGGCATTGCAGTAGGCTGCGCTGCGCCGCTCAGAGCGGGTTGTCGAGTTCGATGATCTCTTCGTCGCTGGTGCGCTGCGTGGTCTTGAGCTGGCGCGGCTGGGTGAAGCTGTCGAGCACCGGCTTGTCGCGACCGTAGATGTCGTTGAACTGCTTGAGTTCCCCGTCGATCGAGCGAGCGATGGTGAAGTAGGTCAGGTACACCGGGAAGGTGCGGGTCATCTCGACCTTGGTATATTCGCCCGAGCGCGAGATGTCGGCCGCTTCGGCTGCCGGCATCTTGGCACCGAGGATCGCCATGGTCATGCCCAGCTCCACCGCGCGTTCGGTGCGGATGCAACCGTGGCTGAAGGCCCGGACGTCCTCATCGAAGTACTGCTTGGCAGGCGTGTCGTGCAGGTAGATCGCGTGCGGGTTGGGCATGTCGATCTTCATCAGGCCCAGCGAGTTTGTCGATCCCGGCTGCTGGACGACGTAGATCGTCCCGTCAGCGCCCTTGGTCGCCTTGTAGCCGGCAGCCTTGGCCCAGCGCGGGTTGTTCAGGACTTTCTGGCCGAGGCCCTCGCCCTGCACGATCGATTGCGGGACCGTCCAGGTCGGGTTGAAGACGACCGCCGTCACTGTCTCGGCCAGCTGCGGGGTCGCAGTGCGCCCCGGCTTGCCGACGACCGTGCGGTAGGTGCGGATGATCTTGTTCCTGACCGTCAGGCGCAGCTGGAACTCGGGCACGTTGGTCAGCAGGTAGACATCGCCGAGGTCGCGGGCGAGCCAGCGCCAGCGGTCCATGTTGGCGCGGATCAACGCGCGCTTGGCCTTGTTCGCCATCGGCGTTGTGGCCAGTTCGGCCTTGAGGGCGGCATAGTCGGGCACCGTGGGCGCCAGCTTGTCGACCACGCCCGGGACGTCATGGTCGGACAGGGCCTGCGCCATGATCTGCGCGGTCGGCATGTCGTCCTGGTCGGGATCGACCGCGAACCACTGCACCCGCGCTTCCATCGGTGTACGCCCGTCGCGCAGGTCCTCGATCAGCCAGGCGAAGACCTTGCTCGCCAAGGCATCGAGCGCATCGCTTTCGCCGCCGGCAATGGCGGCCTTGAGTGCTGCTGGCTGGTAGTCGGCCGGAAGCAGGCCTTCCTTGCCGATATATTCGATCGTCGAGAGCAGCGCCTTGGCATCGGCCAGCGACCACGACATCACCGGTTCGGCCAGGAAGATCGGCTGCACGACCGGTTCGGACACCGTGCCGTTCGCGCCCGGCAACGGCTGCTGGCTGGCGGGATTGACCGGGGACTGCATCGGGATCGTCGCTGGAGCGGGCGATGTGGCCGGAGCAGTCGTCGCCGTCGCGGGCTTGGTCGCGGCAGGCGCAGGCTTGGCCGCAGCCGGCTTGGGCAGGATGTCCTCGGGCATCTCGGTCTTGATGCGCTGCGCAAGCACGGGCTGCGCCGTCAGGCTTACCGCCATCGCCGTCGAAAGCGCCGTAAAGCCGAACCGCTTGAAACTCGTCATATTCTTCGAAACCTGCCCGATATTCTCTAGAACCAAGGAACTGCCGCAAGGAGCCGTTCACGAAGCGCTTACGGCCCCGATTTGCTCCCTCATAGCCTACTCTTCAAGGATTTGTCCTGAGCCTGCGATGAATTGCTTGCGCACAAATGAACCGGGCCCGACAGGAGGGGCCATGCAAGCGGATTCGAGCAAGCCGGTGTCCACACTACTGCCTGTCCTGTCCGTCTGCACGGGAATTGCGGCGTTCAGCGCCATGGATGCGGCGATGAAAGGGGCCTCGATCGCCACCGGGGTCTTCACCGCACTGCTTTTTCGCAATATTTTCGGCACCCTGCTCGCACTACCGATCTGGTTTTTCGCGGGAAGGCCGCTGCCGAACCGCAAGGTCCTGCGCATCCATGCCCAGCGCGCCGCCATCGTTGCGGCCATGGCCGGGCTGTTCTTCTATGGCCTTGTGCGAATCCCGATGGCGGAAGCGATCGCCCTGTCATTCATCTCGCCGATCGTCGCGCTCTATTTCGCCTCGCTTCTGCTCGGCGAGAAAATCCGCCCGCAGGCCATAGTTGCCGCCGCGATGGGCGTCATCGGCGTACTGATCATCGCTGCCGGCCGACTGGGCGACGGCAGCTATTCGCCTGAAGCCGTCGAGGGTGTCGCCGCGATCCTCTGCTCGGCCCTGTTCTACGCCCTCAACCTGGTGTTCCAGCGCAAGCAGGCGCTGCTGGCCGGCCCGGTCGAGATCGCGCTGTTCCAGAATCTTATCGTCGCGATGATATTCCTGGCTTTTTCGCCCTGGCTGGCAGTGACGCCCGACGCCGCCAGCCTGCGCCTGACCCTGGCCGGAGCGGCCCTCGCGACGATGGCGATCCTGTTCCTGTCCTGGGGCTATGCCCGCGCGGAAGCCCAGGTTCTGGTTCCGATCGAGTACACCGGCTTCCTCTGGGCAGCCCTGTTCGGCTGGCTGCAATTCAGCGAGGAGGTGGGAATTGCGACTGTGGGCGGCGCACTGCTGATCGTCGTGGGATGTCTAATCGGCGCAAAAAACGCGAAAACCGGCCCTTAGTAGCAGGGCGCCCCCCCTTGACCTGAGACCCGTGAGCGCGCATCCGCAGGGCAACGAATCCGCTTGTCGCACTGCAGCACGGCCCGCGATTCCCTCTGGGCCGCCCGATCAGGGAGGCAAGCTCCATAACCAAGGGGAAATTGCCTACCATGACCCAAGTCGGACAGGATACGCTCGGCACCCGCAGCACCATGACCGTCGGCGGCAAGCAGGTCGCCTACTATTCGCTGAAGAAAGCGTCCGAGAAGATCGGCGACGTTTCGCGTCTGCCCTTCTCGATGAAGGTCCTTCTCGAGAACCTGCTGCGATTCGAGGACGGCGGCTTCACCGTATCGACCGACGACATCCAGGCCATTGCCGACTGGCAGAAGAACCCGGTGACCGGCGAGGAAATCCAGTACCGCCCGGCCCGCGTTCTCCTGCAGGACTTCACCGGCGTTCCCTGCGTCGTCGACCTTGCCGCGATGCGCGACGCGATCGCCTCGCTGGGCGGCGATACCTCCAAGATCAACCCGCAGGTTCCCGTAAACCTCGTCATCGACCACTCGGTCATGGTCGACGAGTTCGGCCACCCCAAGGCGTTCGAGCAGAACGTCGAGATCGAATACCACCGCAACATGGAGCGCTACGACTTCCTCAAGTGGGGTTCCAAGTCGCTCTCCAACTTCTACGCGGTTCCCCCGGGCACCGGGATCTGCCACCAGGTGAATCTGGAGAACATCGCCAGATCGGTGTGGACCAGCGAGGACCAGAACGGTGAAACGGTCGCCTACTTCGACACTTGCGTGGGCACCGACAGCCACACCACCATGGTCAATGGCCTTGGCGTGCTGGGCTGGGGCGTCGGCGGCATCGAGGCCGAAGCCGCGATGCTCGGCCAGCCGGTTTCGATGCTCATCCCCGAAGTCGTGGGCTTCAAGTTCACCGGCACACTGATGGAAGGGGTCACCGCCACCGACCTCGTGCTGACCTGCACCAACATGCTGCGCAAGCACGGCGTGGTCGGCAAGTTCGTCGAATACTACGGCGAGGGCCTTGCCTCGCTGAGCCTCGCCGACCGTGCCACGCTCGCCAACATGGCCCCGGAATACGGCGCGACCTGCGGCCTCTTCGGCATCGACGACAAGACCATCGACTACCTGCGCCTCACCGGCCGCGAGGAAGAGCAGATCGCCCTCGTCGAAGCCTATGCCAGGGAGCAGGGCTTCTGGATGGAGCCGGGTGCGCCCGAGCCGATCTTCTCCTCGACTCTCGAACTCGACCTGTCGACCGTCGTGCCCTCGCTTGCCGGCCCGAAGCGTCCGCAGGACAAGGTCATCCTCACCGAGGTCGACGACGTGTTCAACAAGGACATGGCCGAAACCTACAAGAAGGAGCGCCAGAGCGTTCCGGTCGAAGGCAAGGACTTCTCGATCACCGACGGCGACGTCATGATCGCGGCCATCACCAGCTGCACCAACACCTCGAACCCGAGCGTACTGATTGCTGCCGGTCTCGTCGCCAAGAAAGCCGATGAGCTGGGCCTGAAGCCGAAGCCCTGGGTCAAGACCTCGCTGGCCCCGGGCTCGCAGGTCGTCACCGACTATCTCAACAAGGCCGGCCTCCAGTCGCACCTCGACAACATCGGCTTCAATCTCGTCGGCTACGGCTGCACCACCTGCATCGGCAATTCCGGCCCGCTGGCGGAACCGATCAGCAAGGCGATCAACGAAAACGGTCTCGTCGCTTCGGCGGTCATTTCGGGCAACCGCAACTTCGAAGGCCGCGTCAGCCCCGACGTGCGCGCCAACTTCCTCGCCTCGCCGCCGCTGGTCGTCGCCTACGCGCTGAAGGGCACGGTGGTCGAAGACTTCACCACCACCCCGATCGGTCAGGGCAAGGACGGCCAGGACGTGTTCCTCAAGGACATCTGGCCGACCAACCTCGAAGTCGCCGAAACCATGGCCGCATGCGTCGACCGCTCGATGTTCCAGGCCCGCTACGCCGACGTCTACAAGGGCGACGAGCACTGGCAGGCGATCAACGTCGTCGGTTCGGAAACCTACAACTGGCGCGCCGGATCGACCTATGTCGCCAACCCGCCGTACTTCGAGGGCATGGAAATGACCCCGGCGCCGGTCAACGACATCATCGAGGCCAAGCCGCTGCTGATCCTCGGCGATTCGGTCACCACCGACCACATCTCGCCGGCCGGCTCGATCAAGGCAGACAGCCCCGCGGGCCAGTGGCTCATGGAGCACCAGGTCGCCAAGGCCGACTTCAACTCCTACGGCTCGCGCCGTGGCCACCACGAAGTGATGATGCGCGGCACCTTCGCCAACATCCGCATCCGCAACGAAATGGTTCCGGGTACCGAGGGCGGCATTTCGCGCTTCGGCGAGGAAGTGATGCCGGTCTACGACGTCGCGATGAAGTACAAGGAGCAGGGCACGCCGCTGGTGGTCGTCGCCGGCAAGGAATACGGCACCGGCTCCTCGCGCGACTGGGCGGCCAAGGGCACCAACCTGCTGGGCGTTCGCGCCGTCATCGTCGAGAGCTACGAGCGCATCCACCGCTCGAACCTGGTCGGCATGGGCGTGTTGCCGCTGCAGTTCAAGGACGGCGATACCCGCCAGAGCCTTGGCCTGACCGGTGACGATGCCTTCACCATCCGGGGCGTCGCCACCCTCAAGCCGCGCCAGGACGTCGAAGTCGAAGTGACCCGTCCGGACGGCTCGACCTTCACCTTCACTGCGCTGTGCCGCATCGATACCGCCAACGAACTCGAATACTTCAACAACGGCGGCATCCTGCAGTACGTGCTGCGCAAGCTGGCGGCCTGATCGCCCTGTCCTGACGGCTGAGACAATGTCCCGCATCGCGCGGGGCGGGGTTTTTCTTTGAGCGCAATCCGCATCGAGGCTCGCTGGCGACGTCATCGCGCCAAGGTGATGCTTCCGCTTCCCAACCCGCAAATGTCACGCAGCGTGCGGCGCTCAAGCAAAAAGGGCGGCACCGAAGTGCCGCCCTTCCCCCCTTGGAACGGGTTTGCGCCGGCTATCGGCCGTCCGTCTTGCCCTTGGCGAGGCGACGCCGGCCAACGACTGTCGCGGCAGCCGCTCCGAACAGAATGAGCATCGGCGGCGCGGGCACATCGTGCGGAGGAGGAGGCGGCGGAGGAGGCGGAGGCGGTCCGCCCGAAGTGGTCGAACCGCCCGACGACGAGGAACTGCTCGACGAGGACGAACTGCTGGTCGAGGACGAGGAACCCGAGGAGGACGAACTGCTGCTCGACGAAGAGGACGAGCCGCTTGAACCGCCGCTGGAGGTCGTGCCGCCCGATGAACTCGAAGATGAACTGGACGACGACGACGATGAACTCGACGAGGAGGACGACGAGGAGCTGGTCGAAACATTACCCGAGCTGGTCGATGTCGTCGAAGTCACACCTCCCGTGGTCGAAGTTACGCCGCCCGTGGTCGAGGTCACGCCGCCGCTCGAACTGGACGTCGAAGTGGAGCCGCCCGTGGTCGTGGAGGTCAGGCCGCCGGTCGAGGTAGAGGTCGATCCGCCGCTGGTCGTGGAACTGATCACGACGTTTCCGCCGCCGCCACCGCCGCCACCGAAGAAGCCGCCGAAGAAGCCGCCGCCGAAACCGCCCAGCGGCCCGCCGCCGATCACCACCGGCACGCCGCCACCGCTGCCGCCGACCGGCGGCTGGGGGGCCGGCGGGATGTAAGGCGGCGGAAGCGGCACCATGGCCACTTCAGGCTGTTCGCAACAGGTCCGCTTGATGATCTTGCGCACGCGCTTGGTTTCGCGCGGAAGTTCCCTCTTCACCACGCGCTTGACCGGCTTGGGCTGAGCGACCTTGGCCTGCTTGACCTTGCGGTACTGCACTTCCTTGGAAGGGGTTTCCGCCACGTGGACGGCGCCGCCCCCAATGATGGCGCAGCCTGCCGCGCAGGCAGACAATTTTGCAAGGGCCATCCGAACCGACATAAGCGAAGCTCTCTTTGTTCCGTTTGGTCTTTGCGGCTGCCTGAATGGCTAACCGACCAGTCCATCTGGCACAGAGAACACGCAGAAAGCTTAACGCGACAACGGCGTTAACCGTGAATCGGGCGTCCCGAAGCGGGAAACGCGGTTAATTAATCATCAAGCCCCAAGGCCTGTACCGAAACGGGACTGCCAGATGCCGATTCTGTAAACGTCTCCGACGCTTTTTCGAAGCTAGTCAGTCGATTGCTCCGAATCGAAAAGCCCGCCCTGCGGCCCTGCGGGCGGCGTCAATCCCAGATGCTTCCAGCCCAGATCGTTGAGGCAACGCCCGCGCGCCGTGCGTGCGACGAGACCGAGCTGGATCAGATAGGGCTCGATCACCTCCTCGATCGTGTCGCGCGGCTCCGAGAGGCCCGCGGCCAGCGTCTCGACGCCAACCGGACCGCCCTTGTAGATGTCGGCGATCATATGGAGGTAGCGCCGGTCCTGCGCATCGAGGCCGATCGAATCGACTTCGAGCCGGGTGAGCGCATCGTCGGCAATGGCGCGGGTGATGACATCGCTTCCCGCGACATGTGCGAAGTCGCGCACCCGGCGCATCAGCCGCCCGGCCACGCGCGGCGTTCCCCGCGAACGGCGGGCGATCTCGGTCGCCCCGCCCTTGTCCATGCCGATGCCCAGCAGTCCCGCGCCGCGCGTTACGACATGTTCAAGCTCGGGCACGGTGTAGAACTGCAGGCGCACGGGGATGCCGAAACGGTCGCGCAAGGGCGTCTGCAGCAGCCCCTGCCGGGTCGTCGCGCCGATCAGGGTGAAAGGCGGCAGGTCGATACGCACCGAGCGCGCGGAAGGCCCCTCGCCGATGATGAGATCGAGGGCACGATCCTCCATCGCCGGATAGAGCACTTCCTCTACCACCGGGTTGAGCCGGTGAATCTCGTCGATGAACAGGACGTCCCCCTGTTCCAGATTGGTCAGCAGCGCGGCGAGGTCGCCCGCTTTCGCGATGACCGGGCCGGAGGTGGCACGAAAGCCCACGCCCAGTTCGCGCGCGACGATCTGCGCCAGCGTGGTCTTGCCCAGCCCCGGAGGGCCGAAGAAGAGCACGTGATCCATCGCCTCGCGCCGCGACTTGGCGGACTCGATGAAGATACGCAGGTTGTCCTTGGCGCCCGCCTGTCCGACGAACTCCTCAAGCGTCTTGGGACGCAGCGCCGCGTCGGCATCCTCGGGCTGACGGGACGAAGTGAGGATGGGGTTATCGGTCATGACCTGGCCGCTTGGGATGGAATGGACCCAGAAACAAGTTCAGGGTGAGGTGCCGGGGTAATTCCTGAAGTCACCCCGCAGCCCTCTTGAGGGCCACGCGAACGATGGCGTTGAGGTCGGCGTCATCGCCCAGTTCGCCCATCGCGTGGGCCACTGCGGCGCTGGCGATGGCGGGCTTGAAGCCGAGGTTCTGCAGCGCGGAGACCGCATCGGCGCTGACCGAACCTGCGGGCGCTGCTGACGTCGCCACACCCGGGGAGCCCGGCGCGGTCGGCATGCCGCCGGCCTTTTCCTTCAGCTCGTTGACGATCCGGCTTGCCAGTTTCGGCCCGACGCCATTGGCCCGAGCGACCATCGCAGCGTCACCGCCGGCGCAAGCTCGCTGCAGTTCCTCGGTGTTGAGCGCCGAGAGGATCGCAAGCGCCACCTTGGAGCCGACGCCCTGCACGGCCGTCAGCAGGCGGAACCAGTTGCGCTCCGCCGCGCTGGCAAAGCCGATGAGGCGCTGGTCGGTTTCGGAGACCTGCATTTCGGTATGAACGACGACCTTGTCGCCGCGAATGCCCAGGTGCTCCAGCGTGCGGGCCGAGCAATGGACGAGGTATCCCACCCCGTTGACGTCGATGATCGCCCAGTCCGGGCCGGTATCGTCGAGCAGACCTGTAAGCTTGGCGATCATGGTTTGTTCCTATGGCACAAGGGCGAGTCGCGCCGCAAGCGCAAAGGCGGAAGAGCCGTGGATCACCCCCGACGCAATGCGGTGACAAGTCCGCCGGCGAGGACTAAGCATGGGTGCGATGGGGCAAGATCGGGCTGACCGGACATCGGGGCAGGAACGGGGGGAACGCGTGTCCCCGGGCTGGAAGCTGCTCGTCGTCCTCACCCTGATCGCAGCGCTGGCCCTGCGGGTGCGTGCATTCTCGCTTTACGACATCGCCTACTCGGACGAACTGCTCCAGTATCTCGAGCAGGCTAACCGG
Organism: Novosphingobium sp. PY1; assembly: GCF_017312445.1. Classification (NCBI taxonomy): domain Bacteria; kingdom Pseudomonadati; phylum Pseudomonadota; class Alphaproteobacteria; order Sphingomonadales; family Sphingomonadaceae; genus Novosphingobium; species Novosphingobium sp. PY1. The sequence goes on from NZ_BLTI01000003.1 coordinate 117,199, forward strand.
TTCGTGACCGGTCATGGCGTAGTCCCCTGGGAATGGCGCGTGGGCCTGCGCAATGCGCTGATCCCGCAAGTACTTGCCCTGCCCGTCTGGCTCGGCCACGCGCTTGGCCCCGGCACCATGCTGCCCGTCGCCCTTGCCCGCGCGGCATTCCTGGCGCTGAACCTGCTGGTCCTGCCCGCGGCCTATCGTCTTGGCGCCCTCCACTCGCGCGCCGCCGCACTGGTTGCGCTCTTCGCAGTGTCGGTCTGGTGGGAAAGCGTGCTTTTCAGCGAGTTGATGCTGGCCGAAAGCCTGGGCGCCGCGCTCATGCTGCCTGGCGCGGCCTTGCTCCTCGATCGGAGCGCCTCGCGGCGCGCGCTCGTGCTGAGCGGGCTGCTGCTGGGCCTAGCCGTGCTGGTGCGCATGCAATACGCGGTTTTTGCCGGCGTTCTGGCGCTGGCCGCCCTGCGCGTGGACCGTGGGCGCTGGGTGCCTGTCATGCTCGGCGGACTGGCCGCGCTACTGGTCGGCGCGGCAAGTGACCTCGCCGCCGGATTGCCGCCGTTCGGCTGGGTCGTGGTCGGCATATCCAAGAACATCGGCGAAGGCATCGCCGCGCGCTTCGGCACTTCACCGCCGCTTGCCTACCTCGGGATGCTCCAGCAGCATCTCTGGCCGGTCTTCGCCCCGGCGCTGGTGGGAGCGGTGCTGGCCGGACGGCGCTATCGACCGCTCATGCTGGCAGCACTGGCCAACCTGATCGTGCACAGCCTGATCGGCCACAAGGAATACCGCTTCGTCTGGCTGACGACGCTGACCATCGTCATCCTGTCCGCCATCGCCCTCGTGCGCCTTGCAGACTGGCTGGCGAATCGGCGCGGACAGGAACCCGGGAGCTTGCGCAGCGCCGCCATTCTTTGCGGCGCCATCGCCCTGCTGTCCGCCTTTTCCGCCACCATGACCGGCGGAGCGAGTGCCTGGCGCGGCGGCGGCGCGATTCCCCGCCTGGCCGGATTGGCGGCACAGGACCCCAAGGTCTGCGGCATCGCCGTCGCCTACGAGTTCAAGAGCCACGTGGTGCCTGCGCTGCTGCCCCGCCGCGTACCGCTGATGCTGGCGCCCGAAGGTGTCCTGTCCGGCAACCGGCCGCTCTCTCCGGGCCTTGCTGCGGCGGCCGACGCGCTGGTTCTCAACTCGGACACGCCGGTGCCGCAGCAATACGAGCGCCGCGCCTGCCTGCCGCTTGCAGGGGACAGTCCCTGCCTATTCGTGCGCCCCGGCACCTGCACGCATGACACCCGCGACAGCTACCAGCAGGCGATTGCCCGGAACGACATGTAATTACCGGCTTCCCGCCAGCGCTCAGCGATGGCTGCCGAGCATGTTGGCGTGGGTGATCGCGACGGCCAGAGCGTCGGAGGCGTCTTCGCCGGCCAGCTTAACGCCGGGCAGCAGCACCTTGAGCATGGCCTGTATCTGCGCCTTCTCAGCCCCGCCAGTGCCGACGAGCGCCTTCTTGACGACCTTGGTCGAATATTCGGCGACGGGCATCCCGGCGCGCGCCAGCGAGAGCATGGCAACGCCGCGCGCCTGACCGAGCTTGAGCGTGGACTGCGGGTTCACGTTGACGAAGACTTCCTCCACCGCGCCCGCATCCGGCCGGTGGTGGAGAATCACATCGGTCAGGGCCGCGTCGAGTTCGACAAGGCGGTCGGCCATCGCCGCCTTGGCATCGGTGCGGATCTGCCCGTTGGCAACGTGGCTGAGCCTGCTGCCCGACTTGGCGACGATGCCCCAGCCAGTGCAGGTCAGGCCCGGATCGAGGCCGATGATGATCATGACGGCGGTGCGCCCGGGACCGGGCTTTCGGGCAGGACGCGAAAATCTGCCCGATGCCGGATCAACCCAGTTGTTCCATGACCTCGTCGGAGATCTCGTAGTTGCCCCAGACGGTCTGGACATCGTCGTCATCGTCCAGCGTGTCGACCAGCTTGAGCAGGGTCGAAGCGGTATCGGCGTCGACGTCGACCTTGATGTTGGGCTTCCACGCCAGCTTGACGCCTTCGGCCTCGCCCAGCGCCTTTTCCAGTTCGCGGGCGACTTCATGCAGGTCCTCCACCGCAGTCCAGACCGAGTGACTTTCCTCGTCGCTTTCGACGTCCTGCGCACCGGCCTCGATCGCGGCTTCGAGGACCTTGTCCTCATCGCCCACCGAACCGGGGTACTCGATCAGGCCGAGACGTTCGAAGCCGTGGGAAACCGCGCCGCTGGCACCGAGGTTGCCGCCGTTCTTGGAGAAGGCGGTGCGTACGTTGGTGGCGGTGCGGTTGCGATTGTCGGTCAGCGCCTCGACGATGAGGGCGACGCCGCCGGGGCCGTAACCTTCGTAGCGCACTTCCTCGTAGTTCTCGCCATCGTTCTTGCTGGCCTTGTCGATCGCGCGCTGGATGTTGTCCTTGGGCATCGACTGCGCCTTGGCCGCGTTGACGGCGGCGCGAAGGCGCGGATTCATGTCCGGATCGGGCATGCCCATCTTGGCTGCGACGGTGATTTCGCGCGAAAGCTTGGAGAACATCGCCGAGCGCTTTTTGTCCTGCGCCCCCTTGCGATGCATGATGTTCTTGAACTTGGAATGGCCTGCCATGGGTCCGCCCGTTATTTCGTTATGGATCGCCGGAACCGGTTTCCGGCGGGAAAGATCGCGCGCCCTTACAACAGGCGCATGGCCGAGGGCAACCGCCCCCGATGCCCTCAGACGACTACGGCCGTGCCCGAGCAGCTGACCATCAGCATCGATCCGCTTTGCCCGATCACCTCGTAGTCGAGGTCGACGCCGACCACGGCATTGCCGCCCAGCTTCACGGCCTCCGCTTCCATTTCCGCCAGTGCTTCCTTGCGAGCGCGCTGCAGCACCTGCTCGTACTTGCCCGAGCGGCCACCGACGATATCGGTGATCGAGGCGAAGAGATCGCGGAAGATGTTCGCGCCGACGATGACCTCGCCGGTGACGATGCCCAGGTAGTGCTGGACGGGACGGCCTTCGACGGCAGGCGTGGTCGTGACGATCATTCGGCTCTCTCCTCGGCCTTGGGCTTGTTGCGCATGCCTAGCGCAAGCCGGGGCCGAGGTCAGCCTCGATCGTCACTTTCCCGCTGCGCGGCAGCTGCCGCGCAGGCCGATCAGTCGATGCCGAGCGCGGCCTTGTAGGTATCGAGAATCATGTCCATTTCGCGGCGGTCGTCGGGCTTCATCTTCCGCAGGCGCACGATCTGGCGCATGATCTTGACGTCGTAACCCACGGCCTTCGCCTCGTTGTAGACGTCGCGGATATCGTCCGAGATGCCCTTCTTTTCCTCTTCGAGGCGCTCGACGCGCTCGATCAGCAGGCGCAGGCGATCGTCGGTGGTTTCGGCCATGGGGTGTCAGCTCCGGAAACTGGGATGGTGAATCGATTGGTCGGGGCTGATAGCCGCAGCCGGAGATTCGGGCAAAGCCGGACCTGTGGAAATTGCAGGTGCCGAAAAAGCCCGCGCGCGAGCGGCCTGCCGCCCGCGCACCAGCGTTCAGTGCGATCCGCCGTTCTTCTTCAGGCTTTCCTCCATCCGGGCGAGCTGTTCGGGCGTCGCCTCGGTCTGGTACTTGTCCTTCCATTCGGCGAAGGGCATGCCGTGGATCAGCGCACGCGCCTCGGCCTTGTCGCCTGCGAATCCCGCATCGCGGATCCAGTCGGCAAGGCAATTGCGGCAAAAGCCTGCAAGCCCCATCAAATCGATGTTTTGCGCATCGTGACGCTGCTGGAGATGGCCCACCAGCCGGCGGAACGCAGCGGCCGCGATTGCGTCGTCAAGATCTGCGATTTCGTATTCTTGGGTCATATCCCTGCCATTCGTCCTTGGTTTGTAACCTGCCCTTTGCCATATGACCGGGCAACTTCGAAAGAGGCAGAAACGACTTGGCCAATCTCCCCAACCGTCGATCCCCGCATCACCGCGGCATCAAACGCGCACGCAAGGTCAAGATCCTGGCGACGCTAGGCCCCGCCAGCCGCGACAAGGAGACCATCGCCAAGCTGCTGAAAGCCGGGGCCGACGCCTTCCGCGTCAACATGAGCCACGGCGATCACGAAACCCACCGCGAGACCATCGCCAACATCCGCGCGGTCGAAAAGGACCTGATGCGCCCGGTCGCGGTGCTGTGCGACCTGCAGGGACCGAAACTGCGCGTCGGCCAGTTCGAGGGCGGCAAGGCCTTCATCCGCCACGGCGCACACTTCACACTCGATCGCAATCCCGAACCGGGCAACGACGAACGCGTCTGCCTGCCGCATCCCGAACTGTTCGGCCTGCTCGAAAAGGGCCAGCGCCTGCTGATCGACGACGGCAAGCTGCGCCTTGTCGTCCTGCGCGCCGAACCGGACGCGATCCTGTGCAGCGCCGAAGTCGGCGGGCAGATCTCGGACCGCAAGGGCGTGAACATTCCCGATGCCATCGTCCCGGTCCCGGCACTGACCGAGAAGGACCGGCGCGACCTCGCCTTCGCAGTCAAGGAAGGCGCCGACTGGATCGGCCTCTCCTTCGTCCAGCGCCCCGAGGACGTCGCCGAAGCGCGGCGCCTGATGGGCGGCCACGGCGCGCTGATGGCCAAGATCGAAAAGCCCGCCGCGGTGGAGAGCCTGAACGAGATCATCGAGCTGTCCGACGGCATCATGGTCGCGCGCGGCGATCTGGGCGTCGAACTCAATCCCGAGGAAGTGCCGCCGATCCAGAAGCGCATCATCGAAATCACGCGCGGTCACGGCAAGCCTGTCGTCGTCGCCACGCAGATGCTGGAATCGATGATCACCAGCCCCTCGCCGACCCGCGCGGAAGTTTCCGACGTTGCCAACGCGGTCTACGACGGCGCCGACGCGGTCATGCTCTCGGCAGAGACGGCCGCGGGCCAGTGGCCGGTAGAGGCAGTGACGATCATGGATCGCATCGCATCGCAGGTCGAAGGCGATTCGACCTACAACGCGCGCGTCCACCTTGCGCAGACGCCGCCCGATGCCACGACCGCCGACGCGCTTTCGGCTTCGTGCGCGACCATCGCCGACACGCTGCCGATCGAGGGGATCATCGTCTTCACCGGTTCGGGCGGCTCGGCCCGCCGCGTGGCCCGCGAACGCCCCGCCGCGCCGATGCTGGTGCTCACCCCCTCGCAGAAGACGGCCCGCCGCCTCGCCCTGCTGTGGGGGGCGCACACCGTCTCGACCCGGGACATCGGCAGCTTCGAGGAGATGATCGCCAAGGGCAAGCGCATGGCCCTGCGCCATGGCTTCGGCGCCGGCGGATCGCGCCTCGTCACCCTGGCGGGCGTACCTTTCGGCGTTCCCGGCTCGACCAACCTGCTGCATGTCGTGACCCTGACCGGCAACGAACTCGACACGCCCAAGTAAGCCTGACCCACACATGGCATTGCATACATTGTGGATCTACGCGGTCGCGGTCTTTCTGCTGAGCGCGACCCCGGGACCGAACATGCTCCACGTCCTCTCGCGCAGCGTCGAGCTGGGCATGAAGCGTACCGTGGCGACGATGGCGGGCTGCCTGCTCGGCCTCGTCACCCTGCTGGCCGCTTCTGCGGTCGGCCTGGGCGCTCTGCTCCATGCGCTGCCGGGCGTCTTCACCACGCTTCGCATCGCGGGCGCGGCTTACCTGCTGTTCCTGGCGGTCAAGGCATGGCGCGCGCCGGTTCGCGAGGACGAAACCGAAACCCAGGACCTGCGGCCCGAAGTTTCATGGCAGGCCCTGTTTCGTGGCGGCTACGCGATCTCGATCAGCAATCCCAAGGCGATCGTCTTTGCCGCCGCCTTCCTGCCGCAGTTCATCGACCCGGCCCTTGCGCAAGTGCCGCAGTTCGCGATTCTCGTCGGCGTCTTCGCGGTGATCGAGGCGTTCTGGTATTCGGTCTATGCGGGAAGCGGCCGCGCACTCTCGCGCCACCTCAATCGCGCCGGCGTGAAGCGCGCGTTCAATCGGCTGACCGGCGGGCTGTTCGCCGGCTTCGGCCTGTCGCTGCTGGCCTTCCGCGCAACCTGAATCTGGTCCTCCCCCGCGAGGGGGAAGACTTCACCGGTTCAGCCGCGCGCGCCGAACAGGGCGCTGCCCACGCGTACGTGCGTTGCGCCGAGCATAACCGCGGTCTCGAAATCGTCGCTCATGCCCATGCTGAGCTGGTCCAGTCCATTCTCGGCGGCGATCTTGGCGAGCAGCGCGAAGAACGGCGCCGCCTCGATACCCAGCGGCGGCACGCACATCAGGCCGACGACCGGGATCTGCGCTTCGCGCGCGGAAGCCAGCAGCGCCGGCACCTCGGCAATCGCGCACCCGCCTTTCTGCTCCTCCTCGCCGATGTTCACCTGCACGAAGCACGGCACCTGCCGGCCCAGCTTGTCCATCGCCTTGCCGAGCGCCGACACCAGCGAGGGACGATCGAGCGAATGGATGCAGTCGAACAGCTGCACGGCGTCTTCCGCCTTGTTCGACTGCAGCTGCCCGACGAGGTGGAGCTGCACCCCTTCGTAGCGTTCGCGCAGCTCGGGCCACTTGGCCTGCGCTTCCTGCACCTTGTTCTCGCCGAAGACGCGCTGGCCTTCCTCGATCAGCGGAACGATCCGCTCGGCCGGGTGGGTCTTGGAAATGGCGATGAGCTCGACGGCCCCGGGCTTGCGGTGCGCAATCGTCGCGGCATGGGCGATCCTGGCCCGGACGGTCTGCAGGGGAGTAAGGTCTGGTTGATCCATGGGCCGCTGCTATAGCGATTGCGTGCCGATCCGCTACCCGCCTCTTTCCGTGAACCTGCCCGACATATGGCTGATCAGCGACGAGCGCATCGACGCGCAGCTACCTCAAGTTCTTTCACGGCTGCCGCGCGGGTCCGGCTTCGTCTTTCGCCATTACCACCTGCCGCCCGCCCACCGCCGCACCCGCTTCGAGGAGCTGGCGCGCATCGCCCGGCGGTACGGGCATGTCGTCGTGCTTTCCGGCACACCGCGCGAAGCCGGGCGATGGCAGGCCCACGGAGCCTACTGTGCGCCGCGAAGGCTTGCGGGCGGCCCCGCCACCTTGCGCCTCGCCACCGTCCATTCGCTGCGCGAACTGGCGCAGGCGAACCGCACGCGCGCCGATGCCGTGCTGCTTTCGCCGGTCTTCCCGACCCGCTCGCATCCAGGCGCGCGCCACCTCGGGCAGGTGCGTTTTCACCTCATGGCTGCCCGCTCAGGCGTGCCGGTCATTGCCTTGGGCGGAATGAACGCCCATCGGGCACGCTCTGCCCGGATCAGGAAATGGGCTGCGATTCAGGGACTTGCAAAATCGCCCACAAAGTCGTTCCCGATCCATTCTTGACGGCGAGTCCCGCCGAAGCGCATTATCACGACCTGTAACCAGGGGAATTCCGAATGGCCACACGGCCCATGGCGCCCGGACGGCGCATCGCCAAGCCGGACTGGCGCGCAGTCTTGAAGCGCAGCCTGCGCCGCGCGTCCGAACTGAGCGGTGCGGTGGTCCTGTTCGCGGCCATGGCGTTCCTCGCGCTGGCGCTGCTGAGCTATCACCAGACCGACCCTTCCGCCTCGACCGCCGCGGGCGGCGACGTGCAGAACTGGATGGGGGCCGCCGGCGCATGGGTGGCCGAGCGCGCGCTGTTCTTCTTCGGGCCGGTTTCGGCGCTGTTCGTGCCCCTGCTCTATGTCTTCGCCCGCAAGCTGTGGCTGCTGGTCGAGGAAGACGACAACGAAATCGAGCATTCCAACCAGCGCTGGTGGCGGCCCGTGGGGATGCTCGCCTTCGCCATGATCCTGGTGGCAACGGTGCTCTCGCTGTGGATCGACGAGCCGGGCGGTACCCTGCCCGCATCCTGGGGCGGGATCACCGGCCTGCTCGGAGCCAAGGCGATCACGGCCATTGCCGGATTCGCGCCCGATGCCGTGGACGGATGGATCAAGCTGGCACTGGCGCTGGTCTTCCTGGCCTGCGGCATCGCGCTGATCGGCAAGGTCTTCGCGATCGACTGGGTGCGCCTGCTCACCCTGCCCGGCCGCATCGGCCAGGTTCGCGATGCCCTGCCCAAGCCTGCGAAGCGCACCGCCGCGCGTGAGGCGACTGGCGAAACCGACGCCGAAGTCGAGACGGCCAAGCCCGAAGCGCCCGCCCCGCGCGCTGCCGCCCCCGCGCCGCTCAACGAGCCGGCCCGCAAGGCTCCCCAGATCGTCGATCCGACGACGCCCGCTCGCCCGGCGCAGCTGGGCACCGGCAGCCAGCAGAAGGACCTGTTCGACCAGTACCAGCTGCCGCCGCTCGACATCCTCGCCGATCCTCCGGCCAATGCCGGCCCGAAGATCGACAAGCTCAGCCTCGAGCGCAACGCGCGCCTGCTGGAAACCGTGCTCGACGACTTCAACGTCAAGGGCGAGATTACCGCCGTGCGCACCGGCCCGGTCGTCACCATGTACGAACTGGAACCGGCCCCGGGCATCAAGGCCAGCCGCGTGATCGGCCTGGCCGACGACATCGCCCGCAACATGTCGGCGATCTCCGCGCGCGTCTCCTCGATCCCGGGCCGCACGGTGATGGGCATCGAGCTTCCCAACGCCGACCGCCAGATGGTGTCCTTCAAGGAAATGGTCGGCTCGGAGAACTTCGCCCACCACAAGGGCATGCTGCCGATCATCCTGGGCAAGGACATCGCCGGCGAACCCGTCGTCGCCGATCTTGCGACGATGCCCCACCTGCTCGTTGCCGGCACCACCGGCTCGGGCAAGTCGGTAGGCCTCAACTGCATCCTGCTTTCGCTGCTCTACCGGATGACCCCGGCGCAATGCCGCCTGATCCTCGTCGACCCCAAGGTCCTCGAACTCAAGAGCTACGACGACATTCCGCACCTGCTCTCGCCGGTGGTCACCGAACCGCCCAAGGCGGTGCGTGCGCTCAAGTGGGCAGTCGAGGAAATGGAGCGCCGCTATCGCCAGATGAGCGAGATCTCGGTGCGCAATCTCGCCAGCTTCAACGAGAAGGTCCGCGCCGCCGCGGCCAAGGGCAAGCCGCTGGGCCGCCGCGTCCAGATCGGTTTCGACCCGGAAACCGGCGAGGAACTCTACGAGGAAAACCAGCTCGACTACGAAGTGCTGCCGCAGATCGTCCTGATCGTCGACGAGCTGGCCGACCTCATGGTCACCGTCGGCAAGGAAATCGAAGTGCTGATCCAGCGCCTCTCGCAAAAGAGCCGCGCGGCGGGCATTCACCTGATCATGGCCACGCAGCGTCCCTCGGTCGACGTCATCACCGGCGTCATCAAGGCCAACCTGCCCACGCGTATTTCCTTTGCCGTGACCAGCCGCATCGACAGCCGCACGATCCTGGGCGAACAGGGCGCCGAACAGCTGCTGGGCAAGGGCGACATGCTCTACAAGCCCAACACCGACCCGATCAAACGCGTCCACGGCCCCTTTGTCTCGGACGAGGAAGTCGAACACGTCGCCGACTTCTGGCGCACGCAGGGCAAGCCGGAATACATCGACGCCGTCACCGAAGAGCCCGAGGAAGGCAGCTTCGGCTTCGACGATCTCAACGCCACCGCCTCGGACAATCCCGAGGAGCGCAAGTACCTGCAGGTCTGCCAGCTCGTGTTCGAAAACCAGAAGGTTTCGGTCTCGTGGCTCCAGCGCCAGATGGGCGTGGGGTACAATACCGCGGCCAAGTGGGTGGAGCGCATGGAAAACGACGGTTACGTCGGCCCGGCCAATCACGTCGGCCGCCGCGACATCTATCGCGACGAGAACGGCAACCCGCTGTAACTGCGAAGCGGGTGGGCCGCAGGGGTCTTGCCCCATCGACAGGCCCGGGGTGAGCGGGGCAGCTCAAGGCAGGCGGGGTGTGGTGACCGGGTGCAGCGCTGTGAAGCGTTCCGCCCGAGGCCCGCTCATCCCGCGCTTGTGGAGCCATGCACCCCAGCCCTCCGATCCGCCTTCCACCCGCGACAAACCACGCCTACCGCACGCCGAACGGCAAGTCGGCGCTAGATTCCCGGGCGCCGGCCACTACATAGACCCCAATCAGTTCTCACCCAACCTGCCGGAAAGACCCAGATGGAACAACATGCGCAGGACTTCCTGCTGAGGGACGGCTTCCTGCTGCTCGGCACTGCGCTGGTCTTCGTCCTGCTGTTCCGGCGGCTGGGCCTGGGCGCGACCCTGGGTTACCTGCTCGCCGGAGCGATCCTCGGGCCTTACGCGCTCGACCTGATCGGCGACCCCGAAAGCAAGATCGGCATTGCCGAGCTGGGCATCACCCTGCTGCTCTTCGTCGTCGGCCTCGAACTGGCACCCCGGCGACTGTGGCGCATGCGGCACGAAATCTTCGGGCTGGGCCTGCTGCAAGTCGCACTGTGCGGGCTGGCGGTTTCGGCGGTAATCCATGTCTTTGCCGGCTTCACCATCGAGGCCTCGCTGGCGCTGGGCCTGCCGCTCGGCCTGTCATCGACGGCGCAGGTCCTGCCGATGCTGCAAAGCGCGGGCCGCCTGCACACCCCGTTCGGCGAACGCGCCTTTGCAGTGCTGCTGTTCCAGGATCTCTCGATCATACCGCTGATCACGATCATCGCGGCGATGAACCGCAATCCCAACCTGCCGGAAGGCCCTCCGGGCTGGCAGCTGGCGCTGCTGACGGTTGCCGCCATCGTCGGGCTGATCGCGGCGGGGCGTTTCGTCATCCGTCCGCTGTTCCGCCTGATCGGCAACCTCGGCGAGCGCGAGATGTTCGTCTTCGCCGCGCTGTTCACGGTGATTGCCTCGGCCGCGCTGATGCAGTGGCTCGGCCTTTCGACCGCACTGGGCGCCTTCATCGCCGGTGTCATGCTGGCCGACTCGCCCTATCGCCACGAACTGGAAGCGGACGTCGAGCCGTTCCGTTCGATCCTGCTGGGTCTGTTCTTCATGTCGGTTGGCATGATGCTCGACCTTTCCGCCATCGCCGAGCGGCCGCTGTTCGTCGCGGCCATGGCAACGGCGCTGATCGCGGTCAAGGCGACGATCATCTTCGCACTGGCGCTGGCCTTCCGCATGAACTGGCGCAGTGCACTGGCGCTTGGCCTGTTGCTCAGCCAGGGGGGCGAATTCGGCTTCGTCCTGTTCGCGCAGGCGCAGAATGCGTGGCTGATCGAACCGCAGGCAGCCAGCCTGTTCAGCGCCATCGTCACCCTGTCGATGATTACCACCCCGTTCCTGATGATGGCGACCCGGCGCATTCGCGAAACTCCGGCAAGCCGGCAGGAGCGCGAGGCTCCGCGCGAGGACGGTGCGAGCGCGCTCGTCGTCGGCTACGGGCGTTTCGGCCAGACCGTCGCCCAGATCCTGATCACCGCCGATATCCAGGTGACGCTGATCGACAACGACATCGAGATGATCGACCGCGCCAGCGCATTCGGGGCCAAGGTCTATTTCGGCGATGGTACGCGCCTCGACCTGCTGCGGCAGGCCGGGGCCGGAAATGCGCAGATGATCGTCTTCTGCATCGACGGCGACCAGCTGACGGAGGCCTTCCTGCACGCGGTTCACGACGCGTTCCCCGATGCCCAGATCCATGCCCGCGTCTACGATCGTCGCTCGCTGCTGCGTCTCAAGGACGCGCCGGTCAAGTTCCTGGCCCGCGAAGTGATCGAATCCGCCGTCGTCCTCGCCCGCTCGGCGCTCGACGGGCTGGGCCTATCGATCGAGGACATCGACAAGGCCGAGAGCCACTATCGCAAGAACGACAAGGAGCGCCTCTCGCTTCAGCACGAAGCCGGTGACTTGCGCGTCGCGCGCGACCGCATCATCACCCAGCCGACCCGGTGAATGCCCCCGCGCCGGTCAGGCGCCGGGTACCGCGTATCCCTCGAAGCGCTTGATGCGTCGCAGCGAGAAGCTGGTGCGCATCGACGAGACGCCGGGAAGACGCGCGAGGCAATCGCGGTGGATCCGGTCATAGTGGTCGAGATCGACCGCAGCGACGCGCAGCTGATAGTCGGCCGCACCCGACATCAGATGACACTCGAGGATCTCGTCGAAGTCGCACACGGCGCGCTCGAACCGGTCCATCGCCTCACGACTCTGGCTGTTAAGGGTGATTTCGACGAAGACTTCCACCGACAGGCCGAGTCGCCGGGCGTCGACGCGGGCAGCATAACCGAGGATCAGTCCCTGCTCTTCCAGCGACCGGATGCGCCGGTGGCAGGCGGAGGACGACAGGTTCACGCGTTCGGCCAGATCGGCAAGTGAACGCGACGAATCCGCCTGTAGCGCGGCAAGCAAGGCGCGATCGGCCCTATCCATGGGATATTTTCCCTATAATTTTACTTGTTTGGGATATCGTCCCATAGATCCCGCTGCGCAAGGGCAAATTTGGTGAAACGTTGCTCGGGAATGGGTGTATTTTCCATCGCACCAAGTTTACCGTATTTTTTGGAGTTGGATCATGCGCGTCGGTACCGTCCGGGAAATCAAGAACCACGAATATCGTGTCGGCCTCACCCCAGAGAGCGCCCGCGAGCTTATCGCTAACGGCCACGAAGTGTGGGTGGAAAAGTCGGCCGGTCTCGGCATCGGCGCCGCTGACAGCGCCTACGCCGCTGCCGGTGCCAAGATTATCGACACCGCCGCCGAAATCTTCGCCGGTTGCGAGATGGTCGTAAAGGTGAAGGAACCGCAGGCCGTCGAGCGCGCGATGCTGCGCGAAGGCCAGATCCTCTACACCTACCTGCACCTCGCGCCCGATCCGGAGCAGACCGCCGACCTCGTGAAGTCGGGCGTCACCGCGATTGCCTATGAAACCGTCACTGGACCGGGCAATTCGCTGCCCCTGCTCAAGCCGATGAGCCAGGTCGCAGGCCGCATGTCGGTCCAGGCCGGCGCCACCGCGCTGGAGAAGGCCCACGGCGGCCGCGGCGTTCTGCTCGGCGGCGTTCCGGGCGTGATGCCGGGCAAGGTTGCAGTCATCGGCGGCGGCGTCGTCGGCTTCAACGCCGCGCAGATGGCCGTTGGCCTCGGTGCCGACGTCACCATCCTCGACCGTAGCCCCGACGTTCTCGAACGCCTCGGCATCTACTTCGAAGCCCGCGCCAAGACCCGCATCGCGAGCACAGCCAACCTCGCCGAGAGCGTTGCCGACGCCGACCTCGTCATCGGCGCGGTGCTGATCCCAGGCGCTGCCGCTCCCAAGCTCGTCACCCGCGAGATGCTCGGCACGATGAAGCCGGGCGCGGTGCTCGTCGACGTCGCCATCGATCAGGGCGGCTGCTTCGAGACGAGCCGTGCGACCACGCATGCCGAGCCGACCTTCATGGTTGACGGCATCGTTCACTACTGCGTCGCCAACATGCCGGGCGCCGTTGCGCGCACCAGCACTTACGCGCTCAACAACGTGACCGTGCCCCACGCCCTGGCCATCGCCAACCTGGGCTGGAAGCAGGCCCTTGCAGACGATCCGCACCTGGCCAACGGGCTCAACGTCCATGCCGGCCAAATCACCTACGAGGCCGTCGCCAGCGAACTGGGCTACGACTACACCTCGCTGCAAACCATCCTGAGTTAAGAAAAATCACTAGAAATTAACCGTATTTTCAGTGAGCTCCGGCATTCCTTGCGAATGATCCGGAGCCGCTGGAAATTGCTGTTGAGCCTGATCCTGCTCGCATGGGCAGGACTGGCATCGGCTGCGCCTGTCGGACACGAATTTCCCATCGGTTCGACCTGTTTCGCATCCGGAACGCTGCAAACGAGCTACCGCGAGATCGCGCAGGACCGCTCGCGCTGGACTTGCCAGCCCGGCGGCGCCTCCATCGTCGGCCAGCGATCCTTCGTCCGCTTCGACATGCACGGGCGCAAGGCCATCGAAAACCCGGTGCTGACCACACGCCTGACGCTGTTTTCGGCCATGCGCGTCACTGCCATCGGCACCAGCGGTGAAATCCGCAGCCTCGCTTTCGGCCGCGATGACATGGCTTTCGCGACCGATGACTGGCTCATGCGCGTGGCCCTGCCCCGCCTGTCGCAGCCGGTCGCCGCCTATGTCGCCGAGTTCGACCTGCCCCGCCACGTGGGAGTCCTGACCGCCGCGAGCGTCGGCCCTGCCCCCGGGGCCGTGGATGTCGGACGCTCGGAGCTGGTCATCGCCTGGCTGTGCGGCCTGCTGTGCGTTCCCCTCGTCCTGAACTTCGCGTTCTTCCGCGTCCTGCGCCAGCGCTTCGTGCTCTGGCATGCGGCGGCAGTGCTGTTCATGCTCATCCAGACCGTCGTCAGCAGCGGCCTCATCAACCGCTTCGTCTCGCTATCGATGATGGAACTGAGCGTCCTGTCGGCGGGCAGTTGGGGCATGGCGATAACCACCGCATCGCTGTTCATCAGCGACCTGATCGAACCGGGCAAGCTCGACCGTATCCAGGTTACCATGCTGCGCTGGCTGGGGCCCTGGGTCATCGCCTGGAGCTACATCTATCTCTTCGCGGCCGATCCGATCCGGCCGCTCTCGGCCCAGGGGTATCTGGCGAGCTACGTCCCGGTGATACTGGTCTTCGCATGGGCCTTCATGACCGCGGCCAGCCGCGGCAGCCGGGCGATCCTGTTCCAGATCGTCGCCTGGGCGCCGATGATGCTGACCGGTGCCCTGCGCATCCTTTCCGCCCTCGGCCTGTTCGAAGTGCCGATCGAACTGATGCTCGAGCAGCACATCTCGATCGGCTTCGAAGTCGTGGTCACCTCGATCGGCGTGGCCGACCGCTTCATGGCGATCAAGCGTCAGCGCGACCATGCACTGGCCCATACCAAGATCCTCGAAGGTCTGGCTGCGCGCGATCCGCTGACCGGCCTCTATAACCGGCGCGGAATCGAGGAACGCTTCGACGACCTGACTGAAGAGGGCTTTGCCACGATGGCCCTGCTCGACCTCGATCACTTCAAGGTGATCAACGACACCATGGGCCACGCCACCGGCGATGCCGTGCTGCAGGCGGTCGCCGTCGCGCTCGGGGCTGACGAGGACACCCTGGCGGTGCGCATCGGCGGCGAGGAATTCCTCCTTCTCCTGCGCGGCAAGGACGGTCCCGAGCGCGCGGAACGCCGCCGCAAGTCGATCCCGGCCCGCATCGCCGCCGAGATACCCGGCCTCGACCGCCTGGTAACCGCGAGCATGGGCATGGTGACCTGCACTTCGCCGGTGCGGTTCTCTGAACTCTACAGCCGCTGCGACCACCTGCTTTACGAGGCCAAGGCGGCAGGCCGGAACCGGACCGAACGCGAGGTCCTGACCACGCAGCCCCTGCGCGAGACCGGCGCGACCGTGGTCAACTTGCGCTGAAGCAGTCGACCACTTCAGCCGGAACCCGCATGATCCGGCCGCTGGCAATATCGATCATCGCCCATGTCGTGCGCGCCGAAACGATCACCTTGCCCTTGGCATTGCGAAAGTCGACGCAGCGGTCGAAACGCGCGCCGCTCGGCCCATCGGGAATGAAAGTCTCCGCGGTCACGCTTTCGCCTTCGCGGATATTGCCGCGATAGTCGATCTCGTGGCGGGTCACGACCCAGGCATAACGCTCCTGGTGTTCGGGCAGTGCATCGGCCTCCCAGTGGGCGGTCGCAATCGCTTCCATCCACTGCACCCAGACCGCGTTGTTGACGTGGCCCATCACGTCGATGTGTTCGGCCTCGGCGGTAAAGGTGCAGGTAAACCGGTCGCTCAAACCTCCACTCCGAGCTGCCACAGGATAAAGGCGAATTCCTCCGCTGTTTCCTTCAGGCTTTCGAACCGGCCCGACTTGCCGCCGTGCCCGGCACCCATGTTGGTCTTGAGGATCAGTTCGTTGCCGTCGGTCTTCAACTCGCGCAGCCGCGCGACCCACTTGGCCGGTTCCCAGTAAGTCACGCGCGGGTCGTTGAGACCGGCGGTGACCATGATCGGCGGATAGGCCTGCGGCTTGACCTGGTCATAGGGGGAATAGCTCAGGATCAGTTCGAAGGCGGCCCGGTCTTCGATCGGATTGCCCCATTCCGGCCATTCGCCCGGCGTAAGCGGCAGGCTCTCGTCGAGCATCGTGTTGAGCACGTCGACGAAGGGCACGTGGGCGACGACCGCCCCGAACAGGTCGGGGTCGGAATTGACCACCGCGCCCATCAGCTCGCCCCCGGCCGAACCGCCCGAGATCGAGATCTGGCCCGGCGCCGTGAAGCCGCGCTCCACCAGACCCCTGGCGACGTCGACGAAGTCGTTGAAGGTGTTGGTCCGCCGCTCCAGCTTGCCCGCCTTGTACCAGGCACGGCCGAGATCGTCGCCGCCGCGGATATGGGCGATGGCGAAGGCGAAGCCGCGATCGACAAGGCTGAGACGCGAAGTCGAGAACCCTGGCTCGATGGCGATGCCATAGGCGCCGTAGCCGTAAAGGTGGAGCGGCCCCGCCCCGGTCCGGTCGCGGCGATAGACCACGCTGACGGGAACCGCGGTCCCGTCGCGCGCGGTGATTTCCAGCCGCTCGGTCGCATAGAGCGACGCGTCGTAGCCCGAGGGAATTTCCTGCACCTTGAGCGTCTCGAGCGTGCGCCCTGCCACGTCGTAGTCATAGACCGTTGCCGGACTGACCATCGATTCGTAACTCAGCCGCAGCGTATCCATGTGCCATTCGGGATTGTTCGAAAGGCCCGCCGAATAGCTCGCTTCGGGAAAGACGATCGGCTCCACGCGCGCTGGGTCGTCGTAATAGCGGACCTCGATCTGGTCGAGGCCGGCGCGGCGCCCCTCGATCACGTAGAAGTCGCGGAACAGATCGACGCCGGTCAGGTAGAAGTCGTCCGACCCCTCGATCAGCGTCGTCCACTCGCCCGGATTGTCCAGCGGCGCCGTGGCGAGGCGGAAGTTCTCGTGCGTATCGTTGGCATGGATGAAGAGCACGCCCTCGCGTTCATCGACATCGTACTCCACGCCCTTGCTGCGCGGCTTGACGAGGATCTGCTCGCCGAGCGGATCCGCGGTCCGCACCAGCCGCGCTTCGCTCGTCTCGTGATCGCTGGTGCCGATGATCAGCCAGTCCTCGTTCGACGATAGCGAGGAGCCGACGCGAAAGCCGTCGTCGCTCTCGTGGTAGAGCTCCACGTCCTTGTCGAGCGGATCGCCCAACCAGTGCAGGCGGGCATTGTCCGTGCGCCACTGTTCGTTGGCGAGCGAATAGACGAGGCCCCTGTCATCGCCGACCCAGACCAGCGAGGACAGCGTACCGGGGATCTCGTCAGGCAGCAGTTCCCCGGTCTCTAGGTTCTTGATCCGCGCGGTGAAGCGCTCCGATCCGTTGTCATCGAACGAATAGGCCAGCAATCTGCCGCCCTTGCTGACCGAGATCGCGCCGAGACTGAAGTATTCCTTGCCCTCGGCCAGCGCGACTTCGTCGAGGATCAACTGGTCCTCGCCGCCGCCCACGGGCCTGCGCCACCACTTCTTGTACTCTGCGCCTTCCTCGAACTCGATCCAGTAGTGCCAGTCGCCATCCTTCTGCGGCACCGACTTGTCGGCTTCCTTGATCCGCGCGCGCATTTCCTTGAACAATGTGTCGATCGCGCCCTTGCGATCGGCCATCCGCGCCTCGAACCAGCGGTTCTCCGCTTCCAGGTGCGCCAGCACTTCCTTGTCGGTGACCTGCGGATAGCCGGGGTCGCGCAGCCAGGCGTAGTCGTCGGAGACGCTCAGCCCGTGGTACGTGAAGGAATGCGGCTTCTTTGCCGCCTGGGGAGGACCTGCAACGGTCTGGGTGGAATCTGCCATGTCTCGCATCTATGTTGGCGCAATGCCCCCCGCAAGTCGGATACCGAAACCATGTTGATGAATACCCATGAAGCGCGCCTCGATGCGCTGCGCAAGGAACTCAAGTCGCGCGGCCTCGATGGCTTCGTCATCCCGATCTCCGACGAACACATGAGCGAGTACGTCGGCGCCTATGCCCAGCGCCTCGCCTGGCTGACCGGCTTCGGCGGCTCGGCCGGAACCGCAGTCGTGCTGACCGATCCCTCGCTGGAACCGGCGGCGGCCATGTTCGTGGACGGCCGCTATACCCTCCAGGTGCGCGACCAGGTCGACGGGCGCCTCTACGCTTATGAAAGCGTGCCCCAGACCAGCATCGCCAGGTGGCTGGAGGCCCACGCCCCGCATGGCGCGAACATCGGCTACGACGCCTGGCTGCACGGCCAGCGCTGGGTCGATGCGGTCGACAAGGCGCTCGCGGCCAAGGGCGGCAAGGTCACTCCGGTCGAAACCAATCCGATCGATTCGATCTGGGAAGACCAGCCCGCACCATCGCCCGCCCCTGCGCTCGTCCATCCCGACGCGTTCACCGGCCAGGCGAGCGAAGCCAAGCGCGGCGCGGTTTCCGAATGGCTCGGCGAACGCCATCTCGATGCAGCGGTGATCACCGCGCTCGATTCGATCGCCTGGCTGCTCAACATTCGCGGTACCGACGTCGAGCGCACGCCGGTGGCGCTGTCCTATGTGATCGCCCATGCCGACGGCACCGCGGACCTGTTCATCGCCGAGGAGAAGGTGACGCCCGAGCTGCGCCAGCACCTTGGCAACGCCGTGCGCATCCAGCCGCGCGACCGGTTCGTCGCGGGGCTGGAAAGCCTGTCCGGCAAGCGCGTCGCCGTCGACCCCGAGCGCGCCGTCAGCGCAATCTTCGAGACGCTGCGCCTCGGCGGCGCCGAAGTGGTCGAGGAACGCGATCCCACCGTCCTGCCCAAGGCGATCAAGAACCCGGTCGAACAGCAGGGCCACCGCGACGCTCAGGCCCGCGACGGCGCCGCCGTATCGCAGTTCCTGCACTGGCTATCGCTCGAAGCCCCCAAGGGCACGGTCAGCGAAATGACGGCGGCCGACCGGTTGCAGGCCTTCCGCCAGTCCTGCGGCGACTTGCGCGACCTATCGTTCGACACGATTTCCGGCGCCGGTCCCAACGGCGCCGTGGTGCACTACCGCGTCTCGGAAGAGACCAACCGTACGCTCGAGCCGAACAGCGTCTATCTCGTCGATTCCGGCGGTCAGTATCCGGACGGCACGACCGACATCACCCGCACCGTCTGGGTCGGCCCCGGCGAGCCCCCGGCAGAGGTAAGGGACCGCTTCACCCGCGTCCTCAAGGGCCACATCGCGCTGGCCCGCGCGGTTTTCCCGCAAGGTACCGCCGGAAGCCAGCTCGACGTGCTGGCGCGCCAGTTCCTCTGGACCGCCGGGCTCGACTATGCTCACGGCACCGGCCACGGCGTAGGCTCGTTCCTCTCGGTCCACGAAGGGCCGCAGCGCATCGCCAAGTCCGCGGGCGGCCAGGCCGGAACCGACCAGTCGCTGATGCCCGGCATGATTATCTCGAACGAGCCGGGCTACTACAAGACCGGCGAATATGGCATCCGCATCGAGAACCTCGTGCTGGTCGAACCGCGCGCAATCGACGGCGCGGAAGGTGAATTCTACGGCTTCGAGACGCTCACTCTGGTCCCGATCGAGCGCCGCCTGGTCGATAGGGCCCTTTTCACACGCGACGACGTGGCCTGGTGGAACGCCTACCATGCCCGCGTTCTCGAAGTGGTCGGGCCGCAGCTTGAAGGCAGCGCAAAGGCCTGGCTCGAAGAACAATGCGTGCCGCTTTGAGGATTTGA
This sequence comes from Novosphingobium sp. PY1, assembly GCF_017312445.1. Classification (NCBI taxonomy): domain Bacteria; kingdom Pseudomonadati; phylum Pseudomonadota; class Alphaproteobacteria; order Sphingomonadales; family Sphingomonadaceae; genus Novosphingobium; species Novosphingobium sp. PY1. The sequence goes on from NZ_BLTI01000003.1 coordinate 136,874, forward strand.
CGGCTTGCCATGGCGGCGGCCGCTTGCTTCACTCCCCCGGTCCTGCAAATCACCCCAAGGAAGGCAGGGCCGGGAGAATGACCGATGGCTCAAGCGCATGACCTGCGCACCAACCCGATCCATCTCGGGCTCGGTGCCCGGGCAGAAGCCCAACCCGTCTTTACCGGCCTCGAATGGTACGAGGCCTATGCCGGGCGCACCCATGCGGATGGCGCCGAGGGACGGCTGGTCGCGCTCCACGATTTCACCGGCGACTGGACTTCATGGGAGGTCCACCCCGAAGGCGACGAAGTCGTTGTGTGCACGGCCGGTGAAATGACCCTGATCCAGGAGCGCGAGGACGGCTCGACCAGCGCACAGGTTCTCGCCGCGGGCGAATATGCGATCAATCCCGCCGGCACCTGGCACACCGCCGACATTGCAGGAACCGCGACCGCGCTGTTCATCACCTGCGGCCTCGGCACCCTCCACCGGCCCCGCTGAAATCTTGCCTGGCTATGAATGGGCAAGGCGAACTGAGACAATTGGCGACAATAATGGCCTGTCCCGGCATAACTGCGCGACAAGCCCTATCTAGAAGGAACACAAGAAAGTCGCGGGGCACGATCTTCCCCCTCCCTTCCCCCGCCCCGCGACTTTCGCCCCATTTTCGGGTGCAGCGAGGAGAGAATTCATGACCAGGTTCGGAAAGGTGTCGCTTGCGATATCCGCCGCCACACTCGCCATCGGCGGCGTTGCCTATGCGCAGATGCCCCATGGCAATTCCATGATGGACACCGACGGCGACGGCGCCGTGACCCGCGCCGAGTCGCAGGCCATGGCAGCCGCGATGTTCGCCCGCATGGACGTCAACAAGGATGGCAAGCTCGACCAGACGGATCGCGAGGAGCGCCGCACCGAAATGAAGAACCGCATGTTCGAGATGCTGGATGCCAACAAGGACGGCAGCATCTCGAAGCAGGAATTCATGGATGCCAGGCACCCCGGCCATGACGGCATGCGCGGCCCCGGTGGCCCGGGCATGGACGATCCAGGCATGGATGGAATGGACGGCCATCACGGCAAGCGCGGCGACAAGCGTGGCTGGCACCGCGGCGGCATGGCGATGATGAAGATGGCCGACACAAACAACGACGGCGCGATCTCGCAGGACGAGTTCGAGGCCGCCGCCGCCAGGCACTTCGACATGATGGACGCCAACAAGGACGGCACTGTCACCAAGGAAGAACGCAAGGCCGCGCGTGACAAGATGAAGGCGCAATGGCAGGCGAAGAAGGCGCAGAAGACGAGCGCCGCCAACTGAACTGACGGCGCGGAAGAAGGATTGCAATGAACGATACCGCGCCACCCAGGCTGCTTCTCGTCGACGACGAGGCAGCCCTGCGCGAGCCCCTGGCCGAGTACCTCTCGCGCCAGGGGTTTGCCGTCAGCCAGGCAGTCAGCGCCGCAGAAGCGCGCAGCCGCCTGCGTGAAGAGAAGCCCGAGCTGGTCCTGCTGGACATCATGATGCCGGGCGAAGATGGCCTCTCGCTGTGCCGCCACCTCGTCGAATCGCAGGATCTGCCGGTCATCTTCCTGACCGCGCGCGGTGAGGCGACCGACCGCATCGTCGGGCTCGAAATCGGCGCCGACGACTATGTCGTGAAGCCCTTCGAACCCCGTGAACTGGTTGCCCGCATTCGCAGCGTGCTACGCCGTTCCTCGCGCGTGCCCGCGGCTCCGGCCGAGAACGAAGCGTTCGTCTTCGAAGGCTGGCACCTCGATCCACTCAAGCGCCGCCTGACCGATGCCGAAGGCGCCGTCGTGGCTATCTCCTCGGTAGAGTTCCGCCTACTGATGGCTTTCCTCGAGCATCCGCGCCAGGTCCTCAACCGGGATCGCCTGCTCGACATGGTGCAGGGCCGCGAGGCGCACCTGTTCGACCGCGCGGTGGACAACCAGGTCAGCCGCCTGCGCCGCAAGATCGAAGTCGACAGCCGCAATCCGCAACTGATCCAGACGGTGTGGGGCGGCGGGTATATGCTCGCCACCGACGTCAAGCGCGTACCGCTCGCCCCTGAATGAAGTTCCTCCAGCCCCGCAGCCTGATGGGCCAGATGCTGCTGGCCGTCGCCGTGGCCCTGCTGCTCGTCCAGGGCCTTGGTGCCGTGCTCGTCTATCGTGCCCAGCGCGAAGGCTACGAGACCGGCATGCTCAACGCCGCCGCCTTCCGCCTCATCGCCGAAACCCGCGGCCCGCAATGGGTCGCCCGCAAATTGCGAAAGCAGGAGGATGCGCCCTTCGCCGGCCCTGCGCCGCGCGGCTTTCCCCTCGAGTTCTCGACCCGTCTGCCTATCGGCGCAGGCGAGATCCGCGACGAGCGCGCGCAGAACCGCCTGAGCGACATCCTGCGTGATCAGGATTTTCCCGATTCCGACGTCATCGTTGTCCACCGCGCGGTCGGACAAGACCCGGTCGCGCGGCTTGGCATGGTGATGCGCGGCCGCGCCCATCACCTGGAGCCGGAAGAAATCGCCAAGTCCATGGACGACCACCTGCTGGTCGTTGCGGTCAGGCCCAAGCAGCGCGACAACTGGATGATCGCAAGGGTGCGCACGCCGCGCGCCATGAACATCCTGCTCATGCCGATCGTTCTGCAGACCCTGTTCATCTACGTGGTGCTGGTCGGTGCCGTGGCGCTGATCCTGCGCCGGATCACCCGCCCGCTGGCGGCCCTTACCAACCGGGTCGAGCGCTTTTCCATGACCCAGGACGCCGATGGCCAGTTGGAGCCGTCGGGCCCCGAGGACATGCGCAGGCTGATCGTCGCCCACAACGCCATGGAAGCGCGCATTGCCGCCATGCTCGATGAAAAGGACGTCATGCTCGGTGCCATCGGGCACGACCTCAAGACCCCGTTGGCCGCCCTGCGCGTCCGCATCGAATCGGTGCAGGACGAAGCCGAACGTTCCCGCATGGCGATGACCATCGAGGATATCGTGCGCACGCTGGACGATATCCTCTCGCTCGCCCGCGTCGGCAGGCCCAGCGATCCGCGCGAACGCACCGAACTTTCCGCACTGGTCGCCTCGGTGGTCGAGGAATACGAAGACCTCGGCAACCCGGTCGAACTGGGCGACAGCGAGCGGATTGTCCTGGAACTGCGCCCCACGTGGCTGCGCCGCGCCATGCGCAACCTGATCGACAATGCCCTGCGCTACGGAGAGAACGCGAATGTCTCGCTCAAGCGCGAAGGGAATCTCGCCGTCATCCGGATCGAGGACGTGGGGCCGGGCATTCCCGAAGACACCATCGATGCGATGATGGACCCGTTCACGCGCGGCGATCCCTCACGCAATTCGCTGACCGGCGGCGCCGGCCTTGGCCTCGCGCTGGCCCGCGCCGTCGCCGAGCAGCATGGCGGCGCCCTCAGCCTGTCCAACCGCCACGCGGCCGACGGCCAGGTCGAAGGCCTGACCGCTCGAATCGCCATTCCCATCGGCTGAGCGCCGGAACGGTGCGGAACAACCGCCCCCTCCCCACGCCGCACTAACGCATCAGGCCACCGATCAGGTTGCGGGCAAAGCGGCCTATTCCCGGGATGCCGATGGCTTTCTCGATCGTGCTTCCGATCGTGCCCGCAGCCGCGCTGGCGGCGGACGCCTTGGGGTTGGCGCGGCTCTTCTTGCCCTGCAGGGTCTGGGCGAGGATCGATCCGGCGCTGGCGGCGGCCGCACCGGCAGCGGCCTTGGCGACCTTGCCGCCCAGACCGTCCCACAGGCTCGGGCTGCGCCTTTCGCGCTTGCGCACTTCAGCTTCGCCCTGCTCGGCCACTTCCTCGGCCGTGGCCGCGGCATCGGCGGCTTTTGCGGCAAGCACTTCTTCGGCGCTCTCGCGATCCACGCGGGTATCGTACTTGCCCTCGCACGGGCTGATCGACTGGATGATTGCCCGCTCCTTCTCCGACACCGGACCCAGCCGCGAGCGGGGCGGAGCGATGAGCGTACGCTGGACGACGGTAGGCGCGCCTTCCTCGTCGAGCGTCGAGACCAGCGCTTCACCGACCTTGAGTTCGGTAATCGCAGCCTCGACGTCCAGTTCGGGATTGATCCGGAAAGTCTCGGCAGCCGCCTTGATCGCCTTCTTGTCCCGCGGGGTGAAGGCCCGCAGCGCGTGCTGGACGCGGTTGCCCAGCTGGCCGGCGATATCCTCGGGAATGTCGATCGGGTTCTGCGTCACGAAATAGACGCCCACGCCCTTCGAGCGGATTAGGCGCACGACCTGCTCGACGGTATCCTGCAGGGCCTTGGGGGCATCGTCGAACAGCAGGTGCGCCTCGTCGAAGAAGAAGACCAGCTTGGGTTTCTCCGGATCGCCGACTTCGGGCATCGCCTCGAACAGTTCGGACAGCAGCCAGAGCAGGAACGTCGCGTAGAGCTTTGGGCTGCGCATGAGCCGGTCGGCGGCCAGCACGTTGATGTAGCCGCGGCCCTGATCGTCGCAGCGGATGAAGTCCTGGATCTCCAGCGCCGGTTCGCCGAAGAACTGCGCCGCCCCTTGGCTGTCCAGCGCCAGCAGCTGGCGTTGGATCGCGCCGACGCTGGCCCTGGTCACATTGCCGTACTTCGCCGAGAGATCCGCCGCGTTCTCGGCCGTATAGGCCAGCATCGACTGCAGGTCCTCAAGGTCGAGCAGCAGCAGCCCCTGTTCGTCGGCATAGCGAAAGACGATGTTGAGCACGCCTTCCTGCGTATCGTTGAGATCCATCAGCCGCGCGAGCAGCAAGGGCCCCATTTCGGAAATCGTGGTGCGGACCGGATGGCCCTGCTCGCCGTAGATGTCCCAGAAGACCGCCGGATTGTCGGAATAGGCATAGTCGGCAAGACCGATTTCCTTCGCCCGGCTCTCCAGCTTGTCGGCATGCTTGAAGGTCGGACTGCCGGGCATCGAAATTCCCGAAAGGTCGCCTTTCACGTCGGCCATGAACACCGGCACGCCTTGCGCGGAAAACTGCTCGGCAATGGTCTGGAGCGTCACCGTCTTGCCGGTGCCCGTCGCGCCGGCGATCAGCCCATGGCGATTGGCACGGCCCAGCCGCAGCGCCTGTCGGTTTCCATCGGCGCCAAGCCCCAGAAAGATATCGCTCATTGCCGGTCCCGGGCTCCCTTGTTTCGCCAGTCTTGTCCCAGTGATAAGGCTGCATTTCCCTGAGTGCGAGAGGGTTTTTGCCAGCCGGCGATTGCGCGGCTAAAGGCGGGGCGAAACACGCACCATGACCAGTCCATTCGTCCTTCTCGATGACGCCCGCACCCTGGGCGCAGCCGGAGCCCGGCTCTACCGCGAACCGCTCGAAATCGTCGAGGCGCGGCGGGCGCAGGACGTTGCGCCGGCGCTGGAACGCCTGGAAGCCCTGCAGCGCGAAGGCCGCCACCTGGCCGGATACATGGCCTACGAGGCCGGCCTTGCGCTGGAGCCGCGGCTGGCCGGGCTGCTTGCCGAGCGCACCGGCGCTGTCGGCCCGCTCGTGTGGTTCGGCGTCTTCGCGGGCTACGAGACCATCCCGGCTGCCGACGTGCCGACCTGGCTGGCCTCCTGCGCGCCCGACGATGCCGCGGCGATCGGCCCACTCGACCCGCAAGTCCCGATCGGGGACTACGAGCACGCCTTCGACACGCTGCACCGCGCGATCGGCGACGGCGACATCTATCAGGCCAACCTGACGATGCCTTTGGAAGGGCCATGGCGGGGCGATCCCTTCGCGCTCTACGCAGCCATCCGACCCGCCGCCGACGCCGGCTACGGCGGGCTGATCCATGACGGCAGCCACTGGATCCTGAGCTTCTCGCCCGAACTGTTCTTCTCGCTCAAGGACCGGTCGGTGCGGGTCAAGCCGATGAAGGGCACGCGCCCGCGCGGACGCGACGAGGCTGAGGACGAGCGCCTGCGCGAGGAACTGGCGGCTTCCGACAAGGATCGCGCCGAGAACCTGATGATCCTCGATCTCATGCGCAACGACCTTTCGCGCGTGGCCGAAGCGGGGTCTGTCCGGGTCGAGGATCCCTTCACGATCGAGACTTACCCGACCGTCCACCAGATGGTGTCCTCGGTCGGCGCGACGCTTGCCCCGGGCAAGGGCGCGGTGGACGTGCTGCGCGCGCTGTTTCCCTGCGGCTCGATCACCGGTGCGCCCAAGATCCGGGCAATGGAACTGATCGCGCAGGTCGAACGCCACTTACGGGGGCCCTATTGCGGCTCTATCGGGCGGATCGAACCCTCTGGCGATGCCGCGTTTAATGTGGCAATCCGCACCTTGCGGCTCACTCCCGGCGAGAATGGCGGGGGCAAAGCGGTGCTAGGGGTCGGATCGGCCATCGTTGCCGATTCGCAAGCGCTTCCCGAATGGCGGGAATGCCTGATCAAAGGGGGTTTCGTGAGAGAGTCGGAAGCGCGTCATACGGGTGGGACAGCCTCGCCCGCGAGCTTCGATCTGATCGAGACCATGCGCTTTACGCCGGAAGACGGCATTCCGCTGCTCGAACTGCATCTGGAACGGATCAAGGCCAGCGCCGCCGCGCTCGGTTTCACTTTCGATCGCCACGCCGTGCGCAATGCGATCCAGGCGCTGTGCTTCGATGCCGAAGGCCCTGCCAAGCTGCGCCTCGTCGCCGCGCGCAGCGGGGCCTACGCGCTCGAACTGGCGGACGTGACCGAAAGCCTGCCCGAACCGGCGACGGTTGCGGTGCTGCGCATGCCGGTCGACAGCGGCGACTGGCGCCTGCGTCACAAGACCAGCGACCGCGGCTTCTACGAGGCCGGCCTCGTCGCGGCAAAAGAAGCCGGGGCGCACGAAGCGATCTTCCTGCGCGACGACGGTCTCGTCACCGAAGGCTGCTTTACCAACCTGTTCGTCGAACGCGACGGCAAGCTGCTTACCCCTCCTGCCGATCTCGGCCTGCTGCCCGGCGTCCTGCGCCGCTCGCTGCTCGACGAGGGCCGCGCCGCCGAAGCCGCGCTGACGCTCGACGATCTTGCCGGCGGGTTCTTCATCGGCAACGCCCTGCGCGGCCTCATTCCGGCCAGACTGCTCACCTGATGCACACGTCCCATGCCCTCTCCCGCATCGCCCCGTCCCAGACGACGGCGATGACAGACCGCGCCATCCAGCTTCGCGAACAAGGCGTCGACATCATCTCGCTTTCGGTTGGCGAACCCGATTTCACCACCCCGCCCCACGTGATCGAGGCCGCCAAGGCCGCGCTCGACGCAGGCGATACCAAGTATACCGCGGTGGGCGGCACTTCGCGGCTCAAGCAGGCCGCCGCGCTGCACTTCGCGCGCGACCTCGGCATCGAGGTCCCCGCCTCGCAGGTCACGGTCAGCGCAGGGGGCAAGCAGGCGATCTTCCACGCCCTGCTCGCCACGATCAGCGAGGGCGAGGAAGTGATCGTACCCTGCCCCTGGTGGGTCAGCTATCCGGAGATCATCCGCTTCGCTGGCGGCAGCGTCGTGCCGCTGATGACCTCGGCGCGTGACAACTTCCGCTTTACCGCTGCCGACCTCGAAGCGCAGATCGGGCCGCGCACGCAATGGCTGCTGCTCAACAGCCCAGGCAATCCGACCGGCGCTTACTACCCGGCCGACATGCTGCGCGGCATCGGCGAAGTCCTGCGCCGCCATCCGCGCATCATGGTCCTCTCGGACGACATCTACGCGCCGATCAACTACACCGGCGAGCCGCACGCGACCCTTGCGAACCTGTGCCCGGACCTTGCCGACCGCATCCTGACGATCTCGGGCGTATCCAAGAGCCATGCGATGACCGGCTTTCGCATCGGCGTGGCCGCCGGGCCGGAATGGCTGATCAGGGCCATGGAAAAGCTGCAGTCGCATTCATCGGGCAATCCCTGCTCGATCAGCCAGGCGGCTGCCGTGGCCGCCTTCGAGGGCCCGCAGGACTTCCTGAAAGAGTGGTGCGAGCGCTTCCGCGCGCGCCGCGACATGGTGGTCTCGGCGATCAACGCCATTCCCGGTCTCTCGACCCCGACGCCCGACGGCGCCTTTTACTGCATGGTCGATGCCGCTCCGCTGATGCAGCGTTTCGGCGACGATACCGGCCTTGCGCTCCACCTTCTCGAAAACGGCGTCGCGATCGTTCCGGCATCGGGTTTCGGCGGCCGCAACGGCTTCCGAATCAGCTTCGCCGCCGACGAGGCCAAACTTACCGAGGCATTGCGCCGCATTGCGAAGGCCCTTGCCTGATGAAAGTCACTTGATGGAACTGGAAATTCTCTTCGAAGACGGCGAAGCGCTCGTCATCGACAAGCCCGCAGGCCTGCCGCTCGACCGCCCCCGGGCCGGCGGGGTGAGCCTTGACGACTATATCGACACGCTCAAGCTGGGCTTCCACCGTGAGCCCGCGCCCGTTCACCGCCTCGACCGCGACACCTCCGGCTGCCTGCTGCTGGCCCGCAATCCCAAGGCGCTCAAGCGCTTTGCCGCGGCGTTCGAGGAGCGCCTCGTCGAAAAGCGCTATCTCGGCATCGTGACCGGTGTTCCGGCCGATGACGAGGGCACGATCGCCCTGTCGCTGTCCAAGGTGAGCACGGCCAAGGACGGCTGGCGCATGATACCGGCGCGCAAGGGCAAGCCCGCGGTGACGCACTGGCGCAAGCTCGACACGCGCGACGGCCTGACGCTTATCGAATTCCGCCCCGAAACCGGCCGGACCCACCAGATTCGCGTGCATGCCGCATCAGGCCTCGGCATGCCGCTGCTCGGCGATCCGGTCTATGGGACGAAGAAGGCCGGGGCACGGACCATGCTTCATGCTGCCGCCCTCACCGTTCCGCGCGGCGAGAAAGCCCCCATCGTCGCCATCGCCCCGCTTCCCGCAGACTTCGCCGCCCTCGGTTTCGTCGACCCCGGCTATGAAGACCTCGGCTCCGAAGACCTCAGCCCTGCCGATGAGTGAAGCGGTCGTCGAGCGCGCCAACGCCCTCGCGACCGAGTCTTTCATCGCCTCGGCCGGTCCGGGCGGCCAGAACGTCAACAAGGTGGCAACGGCGGTGCAGCTGCGCCTCGACGTCTATGCCCTGCGCCTGGCCCCGCCGGTCTTCGCAAGGCTCAAGCAGCTCGCCGGAAGCCGCATGACCGGCAAGGGCGAACTGGTGCTCACCGCACGCACGTTCCGCACCCAGGAAGCCAATCGCGCCGATGCGCGCGAGCGCATGGCCGAACTGCTGCGCGAGGCGCACAAGCTGCCCGAAAAGCGCGCCAAGAGCCGCCTCAATCGCGTTGGCAAGACCCAGCGCCTGAAGGGCAAGAAGATCCGCGGCGCCGTGAAGGCCGGACGCGGCAAGGTGAGCTTCGACTGAGGTATTACGTCAGGCCTATTGGCTGCTGAGCGCTCCGGTGGCCGATTCTGCAGGAGCGCCGGTCGGTTGCAGCACTTCTTCCGGCGGCCGGCGCTCGTCGAGCATCTGCGCAGCTTCGTCGAGCGCGCGGGCCTCTCCGACGGTCACGCCGCCCGGACCGGGGTCATTCTCGCCCTTGCCGCATGCAGCAAGAACCAACACGGCGGCCAGCGGGGCAAATCTGCGCATCGATTTGCTCAACCCTCGATGATCCGGGTTTCGGGATGATGCTTGTCGAGGTGCTTGCGGATGATCCTGAGATTGCGACTGTTCGAGCGGAACACGAAGTCGAAGGCATCGCCCACCAGCGGGACTGCGCCAAGCGCGGTGTCAACGCCGACATTGGCGGTCATGCGCGCAAGTTGCCACTTCGACATGCCCAGGTTGCGGGCTTCCCAGACGAGGTACATGCCCAGCGCCGCACCGATCAGGTCGCCGGCGATGGGGACCAGGCCGACGATGGCGTCAAGACCGACCTTGTAGCGGATGCCGGGCACTTCGAAGGCCCGCTCGAGGACCAGTTCCAGCGCCTCGATGCGGCGGCGGATCGACATCGGATCGGTGCCGATCGGCAGTTCCATGTTCATGCGCCGCGCGGAATTCTCTCCGATCGCCAAGGCTCGGCTACTCCTTCTGGTTGCCTTTGCTCAACCTCTTATCTGGGGAGCCATGCCAGGGGCATCAAGGGATGCCACCCCCAGCTGTTGGTGGCAAAGCCATCGACGCTGCCGCGCACCAGAGACCAGCGGATCGGCGAACCGAAGGGAATATAGACGTTTTCCGCAGTCAGTTCCGCCTCGGCCTCGGTCATCAGGGCGGCGCGTTCTTCCGGCGTCGCTGCCGCCAGGGCCTCACTGACACGCGCATCCGCTTCCTGCGAGCACAGACCGAATTTCGCACGGCAGGACAAATGATTGAGGTACCAGACCGCCCGGGGATAGCGCGCAACGTCGTCGACAAGCGCCAGGTCTGCCGTATCGCCACTCTCCGCCTTTTCGAGGCGCAGCCCGATCGCCGCGAAATCGCTGCCGAGCTTCTCGAGAAGGATGTCGGACCCCTCACCTTGCGGAAGCCAGATGCTGATATGCGGCCCGGCCGCCGCTCCGCCACCCGAGCCGGTCACGGCCCTGCCCGCCTTCTTTTCCTTGTCGCCGTCCTTCTTTGCGGACGCCTGCCAGATGCGCACGCGCGCGGCGGCTACGGCACGCCGCTCTTCCAATGACTGTTCGCTCCAGCGCTCGCCGATGGTGCCGAGATCGCCGTCGAGACTGGGCGTGACGATCCGGGTCGTGGGCTTCCAGCCGCCGAGGCGGAACTGCTCGATCAACGCATCCCTGTCGATTGCCATCGCCAGCGCCTCGCGATTGGCCGGATCGGCAAGGAAGCCCTTGTCATTCATGACCTGAAGCCCGAACAACCCGACCACCGGATCGAGCTGGATCGTCCCGCGCAGGATACCAACCGAACGGGTCAGCGGAAAGTCCTCGATCCGTCCGCCCAGGACAAGGTCCGCCTTGCCGTCGTTAAAGCGCTGGACCGCTTCGGGCCCGCTGAGCGAAAGCAGGTCGATGTTGCGGGTGCGCTTGTCCCAGTTCTGGATTTCGGGCAGGCCCAGCGTCGATGGATCGATCGGCGTCAGGCGCGCGACGTCGCCGATCTTCTTCATGCGCATCGGACCATTGCCCTGCTTGTCCTCGTAGAGGCCAAGTTCAGGCTGGGCGAGAAGCTGAAGCAGGTAGGGCATCGGACGCTGGAGACGGATCTCGATGACGCGACCGGCCATGACGCGCACTTCGTCTATCCCATCCAGATCGAGCGAGAAGGTCGTGCGCCGCAGGGATTTCAGGGCAGTATCGAGGGCCTTCTTCGCCGATTCCGCCGAGATCGGATCGCCCGAGGCCCAATCCCCGTCGCGCAGGCGGAAGATGTAGCTCTGGCCGTCGTCGGTCACGATCCAGCGGTCGGCCAGCGCGGGGATCACCCGCCCCTTTTCGTCGAATGCGACAAGGCCTTCTACCGTCGCGGCGCGGATCAACTGGCCGGATGCCGTCACTTCCTTGCCGGACTGGAACGGATCGTCGGCCTCCCCAATCACCGCCACATTCAGTGTCGAATTGTCGAAGCCGCTGCAGCCGCCCATCGTCAGCGCGACCAGGGGGGCAAGGGCCCGGAAGGCTTTGCGCGTGGGGAGCATGCTTGCCGGACTAATCGATTTCCGCCGCGCCGCAAATGCGCAAGCGACGATTTCGCACGAAAGTCTCGATCTTGTGGGAAAAACGCCTCTGCCCTGCGATGGCTGGCGGACAGGAATCAGATCTTGCGCAGCCCCTTCACGCCCGTAACCGGCGGCTGGTGATTGCGCACGAAACGCGGCGAGGGATCTTCGCCGATGCTGACCGGCGCACGCGCCAGTTTCGGGTCGATGTCATCCTGAAAGGCGACGCCGAAGCGATTTTCCTGCACCCAGGCAACTGTCCCGTCGACCCAGCCGACATTGCGGATGCTGACCGAGACCTTCGATCCGCGCACCACGCGGACCGTGCCTTCGCCCATCATCCCGCCAGCGGAGAGGTTGCGCACCTTGATGCGGAATTCGCCGTCGAGGCCATCGACACGCAGATCGGCCAGCAGAAACAGGCTGTCGCGCGCGATCTGCCGATTTTCGCCTTTGATCATAAGCTCCATCCAGTGCCGGTAATGCCAGTACAAACAGAGACTTGCACGAGCAGACACGCTACCTGACGAAGGTTAGTCCCGAGTGACGAAAAAAGAGTTAACGGCACGGTAATCCCTCAGGCGAGATGAACTACCGTGCCAGAATGGGTCAGTCGTCGCGGGAAATCTTTTCGCGGCGCTCGTGCGCTTCCTGCGCCTCGACGGTCATGGTCGCGATCGGACGCGCCTCGAGTCGGCCGAGGCCGATCGGTTCGCCGGTCACTTCGCAAAAACCATATTCGCCTTCCTCGATACGGCGCAGGGCCGAATCGATCTTGGCGATCAGCTTGCGCTGACGGTCGCGGGTGCGCAGTTCGATACCCCAGTCGGTCTCGCTCGACGCGCGATCGTTGAGGTCCGGCTCGCGAATCGGACCGTCCTGCAACTGCTGCAGGGTGCCCGCAGAAGCGTCGAGGATCAGCCGTTTCCAGGCCATGAGCAGCCGGCGGAAATAATCCTGCTGCGCTTCGCACATGTAGGGTTCGTCAGGTTCGGCGACATAAGAGCCGCCCAGGACGCGCTTTGCTTTCGAAAGCACATCAATTTCATCAGACAGGGCCGTTGCCATCCAGAGAATCTCCGCACGTATGCCCCGAACCTTCATCGCCCTGCGGCCCCGGTTTTTCCGGTAACCTCTCGAAGATCCGCGGTTGGTCGCGCCTATAAATGCGCGGTATGCGCGGCACAAGGGCAGATGCGCCCCCTTCCACAAAAAACGTGAATCCGGCTTCGAAACGGCGCGGGTTCGCGAGGACATTCGCAAAGTTCCACAAACAACGTTAACGGTTTGTTGACCATCGCTGGTCCAGCCTAGCCGTGTCGAACTGCCAAAACGGGCTTTGTTGGACAGGGGGGTATCGGAAGATGCAAACTGTTTGGATCAAGAACGACGCATTCACCAGCGCTTCGGCCGCGGATATCGAAGCTGAAGACCTGCTGGTCGCCAATTGCCTTGCTGCTGCGTCGCAAGGAGACGTTTCCGCCTATTTCGATCTCGGAGTCGCATACTCAACGGGCAGCCATGGCGCCGCCTGCGACCTGATCGAAGCGCACAAGTGGTTCAACCTCGCCGCCGTAGCCGGTCACGAGGAAGCCGCTACCTGCCGCGCGGAAGTCGCCGATGAAATGACGGCGCGCGAAATCGCCGAAGCCCAGCGCCGCGCGCGCGAATGGCTCTCGGCCTCGATGCGCCGCGCCGCCTAGAACGCCCTGCGACGGATCGCTCGGCCCCGGTTCAGGCCTTGCGGAAGGGCACTCTCTCGCCCAGCCACAGCTGGTCCTGGGCGATGCCGGCGCGTTCCCGCTCAAGGTACTCGGCAATCGCCTCGCGCAGGCCGTTGTGGACGATGTAGTGCGCCGAAACCGTGCGCACCGGCTCATAGCCACGCGCCAGCTTGTGCCCGCCCTGGGCCCCGGCCTCGACGCGAGAGAGGCCCAGCGCGATCGCGGCGTCGATCGCCTGATAGTAGCACAGCTCGAAGTGCAGGAACGGCTTGTCGATCCGCGCGCCCCAGTAGCGACCGTAGAGCGCCTCCTCGCCGATGAAGTTCAGCGCACCGGCCACCGGCTCGCCATCGATGAAGGCCAGCACCAGCAGAATGCGGTCCGCCATCGTCTCGCCCATGAGGGTGAAGGCCGATCGCGTCAGGTAGGGCCGCCCCCACTTGCGGGCTCCGGTGTCCTGATAGAACTCCCAGAACGCGTCCCAGTGCTCCTCGCGGATATTCTCGCCGCGCAGGGTGCGTATCTCGACGCCCTCCTGCGCCTTTGCGCGCTCCTTGCGGATATCCTTGCGCTTACGCGACGACAGCGCGGCCAGGAATTCCTCGAAGTTCGCATACTCGCGGTTTTCCCAGTGGAACTGGATATCCTCGCGCAGGAGCCAACCGGCCTTCTCGAAGTGCGGGACCTGCGCAGGCTCGATGAAAGTGGCGTGAGCGGAGGAAAAACCGTTGTCCCGGCACAGCGTTTCCGCCGCGCGCAGCAGTGGCAATGTCAGTTCGGGATGCGGCGTCAGCAGGCGCGGGCCGGTTGCCGGGGTGAAGGGCACGGCGATCTGCAGCTTGGGATAGTACTCGCCCCCGGCCCGGTGCCAGGCATCGGCCCAGGCATGGTCGAAGACATATTCGCCCTGGCTGTGCTGCTTGAGATAGGACGGCAGGGCTGCGGCAAGGCTTCCGTTCGGCCCTTCGATAGTGATCGGGACCGGTTGCCAGCCGCTGCGCCCGCCGACACTGCCCGATTCCTCGAGCGCGCTGAGAAAGGCGTGGGAAACGAAAGGGTTGCCGCCCCCGGCAAGGGCATCCCACTCACCAGCGGGAAGCGCCCCGATGGCGGAATGGATTCTCGCAGTGAATTCGCCTTCGCTCACGCTGCCGCGCCCGCTCCTTTCTCTGCCACCACGACGCCTTCGAAGATCGGGGCATCGGCGTGGACCGCCGCACGATCACGATGTTCGGCCGAACGCACCGTCCAGGTGGCGAGCGGAATGCCCCGCCGCCGCTGGCTCGCAGCGAACCTGCTGGGCAGATCGCGGATGTCGTAGGCCAGAAAATCGGGTCTGGCGTGCCAGAGTGCAAGATGCCTGCGGATCCTCCCCAGAAGGGCGCGATCTTCCCCCTCGGTCACGACAAGGCCGCGCACGGTGTGCGGCGAGTGCCTGCGAAACCAGCCCGCGACGCGCGGATCGAAGCTCATCACTCCGTGCGCGCCGGTGTAGCCTTCCAGCACGCGGCGCACGGCCAGGCAGGTCGCGGCCACGCGCTGCTCGCGGCTCGACTTTACCTCGATCAGAATCGGCACCTGTCCGTCGACGAGCTTGAGGACCTGCCGCAGGGTCGGGATCGTTTGCGCCGTTCCCGACAGCTGCATGGCGCCGAGCTGGGCCGCGCTGCGCCGGGCCACCGGCCCGCTCTCCTGCGTCAGTCTATCGAGGTCGAAGTCATGAAAGACGACCGGTTGGCCGTCCCCCGAACGCTGCACGTCGCACTCGATCCCGTAACCGCCGGCAATCGCATGTTCGATGGCAGCGCAGGAATTCTCGGGCACGCCCGGTGCATGAAGCCCGCGATGGGCGTAGTTATGCGCGCCGACCCACGCGACCTTGCGCGGATCGGGGGCCGGCGCAAACCAGCGATCAAGCAGGGCGAAGAGCAATGATGGCATCCACTTCGACGGCGGCGCCGAGCGGAAGTACCGGCACGCCGACTGCGCTTCGCGCATGCTGCCCGGCTTCGCCGAAGACGGCAGCCATCAGCTCCGAGGCGCCATTGGCGACCTTGGGCTGATCGGTGAAGTCGCCGGTGGAATTGACGAAGGCCCCGAGCTTCACCACGCGCTCGACCCGGTCGAGCGACCCGATCGCGGCCTTGAGCTGGGCGAGGATCATCACCCCGCAGGCCTGCGCTGCCTCGATGCCCTGCTCGAGCGAGACATCCTCACCGAGGCGGCCGGTCACCAGCTCGCCCTCGACGAAAGGCAACTGGCCCGAGACATAGGCCACGTCGCCGGAAACGACGACGGGGACATAGGCGGCAACGGGCGCGGCCGGTTGGGGCAGGACGAGGCCAAGCTGTTCAAGGCGGGCGTCGATTTCACTCATTTGTCTTCACTGTCCTTCGAAGTTTCGGCGGCCTGGGGAGCAGCCTTCGTGGGATTGACGAGGCGGTCGAGCAACCAGGGCAGTGCGCTGTCCCAATCGTCGATGCGGACATGCGCGTCCCCGGCCTTGTGGGCGCAGGGAATATGCGGGGCGATGCTCGGCTCCGCGCACAAGTGCAGCCGGCCGATGTCTGGGGCGACGTCGCGAACCGAGCCATGATGCACGGCCAGATCGTCGATAAATACCGCCCGGCTCGGCGCATACTCATCGAGAATTGCCTTCAGCGCAGGCCCCTTCGGTCCCTGGTTGGTATAGACGCGCAGGTCGATGCCGTGGTCGGCAAGTTGCCGGGTGCGCGCTTCCTTGCGGAAATCCATGAGATTGGTGAGAACGACGACGTCAGCATGTTCGGAGATCGTCCCGATCGCCGCAATCGCGCCCTCAACCGGGGTCTGCCGATGCATCTGGCCGTCGAAGAACTTGTTGAGCAGACGCCAGGCGTCCTGTTCAGAAAGCGGCTCGTCGCTGTCGGCACGCCGCATCGACCGGTAGAAGTCGCTACGCGCGAGATCGAAGGTCACGCCTTCATCCTCGGCCAGCCAGTCGCGAAAGTGCGTGACCATGTAGAGCAGCACTTCATCGCAGTCGGTAATGAGCAGGGGCTTTTTCATCGTGCCAGCCTTTCACGCGCCGCGACCAGCGTTCCCGGAGCAATGCCCAGTGCCTCGGAAGCGGCAACAAGGTCGGCCTCGTGCGCGCACAGGAACTCGATGACCGCCGCCAGCGTCGCCGGTTCGCCCAGCGAAGCGCGTAGCGAATCGGGCGTCAGTCCGGTCAGGGCAAGGAAACGGGTCGCTCGATCGTCGTCGCCCAGCACCCAGCCCAGGGCATTCAAGGCCAGGGCCTGCGGATCGTCGTTGGCTGGGGATGGCTTGTCTCTGAGAATTGTCAGCCTCGCTTGCGTCACATAGAGCGGTAGGGAACCCCTAGATGGTGTCCAGGCGTCGAATGGCAAAGCGAATCCTCGTTGTCGAGGACAACGACCTCAATCGGAAGCTCTTTTGCGACGTGCTCAAGAGCCAGGGCTTCGCCGTGGAGCCGGTTGCCGACGGCCTCGATGCGCTCGACCGCGCGCGCGATTTCGTGCCCAACCTCGTCATCATGGACATCCAGTTGCCCAATGTCTCAGGCCTGGACCTGATCGAGGCCGCCAAGAAGGACCCTATCCTGCGCACGATCCCGGTCCTGGCGGTCACCGCCTATGCAGGAAAGGGCGACGAGGAGCGGATTCGCGAGGCAGGCGCAGAAGGCTATCTGGCCAAGCCGGTCTCGATCGGCCCCTTCATGCAGGCCGTGAAGGCCCTGATCTAGAGCGTTTATGATCCGGCCGCCTGCGAGTAAGCTTGACTTTGCCGCGCAGCGCCGCTTTTGCGCCGCATTTCCCGGCCAGAGAGCCGCCGGACCCTATCGGAGTTGAAAAGACCATGGACCGCGAAGAAACCTCGGCCCGGATCGCCGCACTGATCGAACCCTTCAACAAGAAGGGCATTGAGATCACCGACTCGACCCGCTTTACCGACGACCTTGAGTTCGACAGCCTCACCGTCATGGATTTCGTCGCGGCGATCGAAGACGAATTCGACATCATCATCTCGATGAACCAGCAGGCCGAGATCGAGAATTACGGCCAGCTCGTCGACGCCGTGGTCAAGCTCCAGGGCTGACGGAACTCCCAAGGAAACGGCCCATGACCGACATGCTCAGCGACAATGTAACCGAAACCCACACGGACCTTTTCAGCAAGTTCGACCCGCTGATCCAGATGCGCGAGAACCTGCTCGCCTCCGGCGTCACGGATCCCTTCGGCCTTGTGATGGAGCGGGTGCTTTCACCGACCGTGGCAATGTGCAACGGCCGCGAGACGATCCTGCTCGGCACCTACAACTACATGGGCATGACCTTCGATCCCGACGTGATCGAGGCGGGCAAGCAGGCGCTCGACGACTTCGGCTCGGGCACCACGGGCAGCCGCGTGCTCAACGGCACCTACGCCGGGCACAAGGCCGTCGAAGAAGCGCTTTGCGAATTCTACGGCATGGATCACGCCATGGTCTTCTCGACCGGGTATCAGGCCAACCTCGGCATTATCTCGACCATCGCGGGCAAGGGCGACTACATCGTCCTCGATATCGACAGCCACGCCTCGATCTGGGACGGCTGCAAGATGGGCGACGCCGAAGTCGTGCCCTTCAAGCACAATGACATCGAGGCGATGGAAAAGCGCTTGCGCCGCATTCCCGAAGGCGCCGGCAAGCTCGTCATTCTCGAAGGCGTCTACTCCATGCTGGGCGACATCGCCCCGCTCAAGGAAATGATCGCCGTCGCCAAGAAGTACGGCGCAATGGTGCTGGTCGACGAGGCGCATTCGATGGGCTTCATCGGCCCCAACGGCCGCGGCGTCGCCGAAGACCAGGACTGTCTCGAAGATGTCGATTTCGTGATCGGCACCTTCTCCAAGTCGGTCGGCACGGTCGGCGGGTTCTGCGTCTCGAACCATCCCAAGTTCGAGATCATGCGCCTCGTGTGCCGCCCCTACGTGTTCACCGCAAGCCTTCCGCCGAGCGTGGTCGCCACCGCCTGCACCTCGATCCGCAAGCTGATGAATGCCGGCGACAAGCGGGCGCACCTCTGGGAAAACTCGCGCACGCTGCACAAGGGCCTGCGCGAAGCCGGGTTCGAACTGGGCACGAACGAGCCGCAAAGCGCGATCATCTCGGTTATCATGCCCGACCTCGAGCGCGGCGCGGCGATGTGGGAAGCGCTGCTGCACGAAGGCCTTTACGTGAACCTCGCAAGGCCGCCGGCAACCCCCGCCAACATGACCCTGCTGCGCTGCTCGCTATGCGCCGAACATTCGGCCGAGCAGGTCGAGCAGATCATCGGCATGTTCACGCGCGCCGGCAAGACAGTGGGCATCATCTGACACGACGCGATCGGCAGGCGTCTGCGTGCGCCTGTCGATCCTTGCACCTCGCCCGTGCGCTCAACCCTTGCCGGAATGCAGGGCGACGTAGCCAAGAAACGCCGTCATCCATTTCCCCGCAAAGCCGACCGTGCCTTCAGCGAACTGGCCCTGCGCGGTCAGCAGGTCGTCGCTCCATTGCAGATAGGCTTCCGGCAAGCCCAGGGTGGGCATGTCGAGGACGGCCAGAACGTTGCGCAAGTGCTGCTGCGCGGCCGCGGTGCCCAGCTTGCCCGGCGAAGTGCCGATCACGCCCGCCGGCTTGCCTTTCCAGCAGCTATGCCCCGGGGGACGCGATCCATGATCGATCGCGTTCTTGAGAACGCCGGGGATGGAACGGTTATATTCCGGCGTCGCGAAGATCACCCCGTCGGACTCGGTTACAAGCGCCTTCAGGTCCCTGACGGCCTGCGGCTGATCGTCGTCCTGATCCTGATTGTAGAGCGGCAGCGCACCGATATCGGCAAAGGTGAAGCTATGGCCTTGCGCTTCGGGCAGGGCCACCATCGCCTTGGCCAGCCTGCGATTGAACGATTCGTCGCGCAAACTGCCGACGATGACGGCTATCTTGAGGGGCATGGCGTTCTCCTGTTACCGGTTACGGCAAGAACCCGCGTCGGCCCCTGCCGTTCCCGCTACGCCTTGTGCCTCAAGTCGTCAGTGGATGGAAATGATCCCGTCCACGGCCTGCCATTCCTGTGGACCGATCAGGTGCTTGTGCGCGATCCGGACCGAATGCAGCGGTCCTTCGATCTCGCGGCTCCAGTAGTCGAGAAAACCGCGAAGTACCGGGAAGCGCGGCGCCACATCGTATTGCTGAAATGCGAAGAGCTGAAGCAGCTTCGGATGGTCCGGCAGGAAATAGTGGATCTCTATGGTCGAAAGCCCGTAGCCTTCGAGCTGCTTCATGAAATCCTGACTTGCTCCATCCATCCGAACAGCCATAGCCCTCCTTCCGGCACTGCCCACATATTGCAGTGCAGCAAGTAGAGAATGCCACAAGTCATATTCCAGTCAAGTATCTCCGCAACCGCGATGAATCCCTGAGCCGACGTTTACGATTCCGCCGGTTTATACGGGATCATGCCGTTTGCGTCACCGCAACTGCTTCGCACTTCTCGTTGGTCTGCTCCGCGCCGCCGCCGAGGAAGGCAATGGCAAGGAAACCGGCTACCACGAGCACAGCGAAAGCGGCGGTGACCTTGCCCAGATGCTTGTCGATCACCGCCTTGATCGGCGCGCCGAAGAGTCGGAACAGCACGCCTACGATCATGAAACTGATCGAACGGGAAACGATCGACGCCCCTACGAACACCGCGAGGTTCATGCCGATGAAGCCTGCGGTGATCGTCAGCAGCTTGAAAGGGATCGGCGTCGCCCCCTTCACGACGATGATTTCCGCCCCGTATTCGCGCAAGTAGCAGGCCGCCTTGGGGAAACTTTCCGACAGGCCCAGCGCGCGCAGCAGCGTTTCGCCGAAGGCTTCGTAGGCAAAATGGCCGATCGCGTAGCCGAGCAGGCCGCCGGCTACCGAAGCAAGGGTGGCGATGATCGCAAAGCGAATCGCCTTCTTCGGTTCGGCCAGGCACATCAGGCCCAGCAAGGGATGCGGCGGCACCGGGAAGAAGCTGGCCTCCACGAAGGCGAAGGCAGCCAGCCACCATTCGGCATGCCGATGCGCGGCCTTGGCCATGGTCCAATCGTAAAGGCGACGCAGCATCGAATTCTCCGGAGGATTCAGTAGGCGCGTGCTTAGAGGCAGGCGGGTTTCCCGACAAGCAATAACCTATTTGGTTATTTATGCTTGACATCGTCACGCTCTTTCGGTACACAGCAGGAACATCGCGATAAACCGGGTCGCCCAAGGGCCTCGGTTCGCGAGCATTCCTCTCATCATGGATCGATCATGACGGACACACTTTCGTCCGGCCGCATCGCGTGTCCCGTTCCGGCGGAACCCGCGTCGTCGGCCGAGCATGACTGGCGCGCGCGCTTCCTTTCCGAACTGGCGGCAAGCTCAAACGTCGCCGCCTCTGCCCGCAAGGCCGGCATTGCCCCGGCGCTGGCCTACGAAGCCCGGCGGAAGGACCCCGAATTCTGTCGCGCTTGGCACGAGGCGCTTTGCGAGGGTTACGACCACCTCGAGATGAACCTGCTGCATCGGCTGCGCGAAGGGGAAGTGAAGCCCGCGGCCGGTGCCCGGCGCGGCGCGCGCCTCTTCGACAACGCCACTGCCCTGCGCCTGCTCACACTCCACCGCGAAGCGGTCTCCAGGCAGCGAGCACAGCGCGAAAGCCGCGATGCCGGGGCCATCCTCGATGCCATCGACGCCAAGCTGGACCGGATGCGCGCCCGCAGCAGTGCTGCCATCTCGGATGCGGACAGGGCTGCCGATGAGACGCAGTGAACGCCTGGCCTGGCTGCTCTCGCTGCCGCTGCGCGAGAGACGCAGGCGGGTGCGCGAACTCAGCGAGGCCGAACAGGCCGAATTCCTCACCCATTGGCGGCTCTGGGCACGCCCCGGGCAGCTTCCCCCTGCGGGCGACTGGCGGACATGGCTGGTCATGGCCGGCCGCGGTTTCGGCAAGACCCGCGCAGGTGCCGAATGGGTTCGTTCGATTGCAGAGTCAGATCCCGCGGCGCGCATTGCGCTGGTGGGGGCGACCCTGCCCGAAGTACGCGCGGTCATGGTCGAGGGCGAAAGCGGATTGCTCGCAATCTCTCCGCCGTGCCGCGCGCCGGGTTTCGAGCCGTCGTTGCGCCGGCTGATCTGGCCCAGCGGCGCGCAGGCCCTGCTCTATTCGGCCGGCGAACCGGAATCGCTGCGCGGTCCGCAGCACAGCCATGCCTGGTGCGACGAGATCGCCAAATGGGATAACGCCGGTGGCAAGGCAGGACGTACCTGGGACAATCTGCTGTTCGGCCTGCGCCTTGGCGACAGGGCACAGGCCATGGCGACGACGACGCCGCGCGCCGTCCCGCTGGTCCAGCGCCTGCTTGCCGAACCCGGCGACGAACTCGCCATCACCCGCGGCAGGACCGAGGACAACCGCGACAACCTGCCGCCCAGCTACTTGCGCGACATGCGGCGCACCTTCGGCAAGTCCCTGCTCGGACGCCAGGAGCTCGACGGCGAACTGCTCGACGATATCGAAGGCGCGCTCTGGACCCGCGCCCTGATCGAAGCGACCCGGACAAGCGCGCCCGCCGAACCGGTTCGCGTCGTCATCGGCGTGGACCCGCCTGCGTCGGCAGGCGGCGACGCCTGCGGGATCGTCGTGGCAGCCCGCTGCGGGGAAGGCCGCGGGCATGTTCTCGCCGATGCCTCGGTCGAAAAGGCGAGCCCGGAACGCTGGGCCCGCGCCGTGGCGGGCGCTGCGGCTGCATGGCAGGCCGACCGCGTCGTCGCCGAAGCCAACCAGGGCGGAGCGATGGTCGCCAGCGTCCTGCGCGCCGCCGACGTCTCGCTGCCGATCCGGCTGGTCCACGCCAGCCGCGGCAAGGTCGCCCGGGCCGAGCCGGTCGCCGCGCTCTACGAGGCAGGAAAGGTCCGCCACGCCGGACAGTTTCCCGCGCTTGAGGACGAGCTTTGCGGGTTGATCGCGGGCGGTGCCTACCAGGGCCCGGGCCGCTCGCCCGACCGCGCCGACGCCCTTGTCTGGGCCCTTACCGAACTGCTGCTCGACCGCCCCGCCGCGCCGCGCGTGCGCGTCACCTGAGCCAACCAGCGAAAGGCAATTCCCATGTCCTTCATCGATACGCTCGTCGCCGCCTTCAAGGGCGAGAGTGCCCGCGCGCCTCTGGCGCGAGGGCCAGCCTCGCCATGGTTCTTCGCCGATGGCGGCGGCGGGCGGACACCCTTCGAATACAACCGTGCCGTGCGCCAGGCCTATCTCGACAATCCGGTGGCCCAGCGCGCGGTCCGGCTGGTAGCGGAAGGGATCGCCGGCGCGCCCCTGCAGTCCGGCGATCCGGGGCTCATGGCCCTCGTCGCAGCGACAAGCGCCGGGCAATCCCTGCTAGAAACCATCGCCTCGCACCTGCTGCTGCATGGCAACGCCTATGTGCAGGTCATCAAGGATGGGCGCGGCCGCCCTGCCGAGCTATTCGCCCTGCGGCCCGAAAGGATGACGATCGTGGCCGGGGACGACGGCTGGCCGAGCGCATTCACGTATGCCGTCGCCGGGCGCCAGTTGACCATTCCCCTGCTCGACGAGGACGCATCGCCCAACCTCATCCACATCCGCCACTTCCATCCGGCGGACGACCACTACGGCGCCGGGTGCCTGACCGCCGCGAATGAGGCGATAGCCACCCACAACGCCGCCTCGCACTGGAACCGGCAATTGCTGGAGAACGCCGCGCGGCCCTCAGGCGCGCTCGTCTATGAAGCGGGTGACGGCAACGCGTTGACAGGCGACCAGTTCGAGCGTCTCCGCAGCGAACTGTCCTCAGCCTTTGCCGGATCGGGCAACGCAGGCCGCCCGATGCTCCTCGAAGGCGGGCTCAAGTGGCAGGCCATGGCGCTGAGCCCCGCCGACATGGACTTCGCCACGCTCAAGGCTGCTGCAGCGCGTGACATCGCGCTGGCCTTCGGAGTGCCGCCGATGCTGCTCGGCCTGCCGGGAGATTCGACTTACGCCAACTACCGGGAGGCCAACCGCGCGCTCTGGCGCCTGACCCTGCTGCCGCTTGCCGCCAAGCTGCTGGCGGCAATCGGCGAAGGCCTGGCCCCGTGGTTCCCCGATGCCACGCTCGCCGTCGATCTCGACCGGATTCCGGCGCTTGCCGAAGACCGTGAGCGGCTCTGGGCGCAAGTCGGCGCTGCCGAATTCCTCGCCGCTTCGGAAAAGCGCGCCCTGCTTGGCCTGCCCGAACGCCCCGATCATGCGGAGGACAAGTGATGACCAATAGCGACATGCTGACCGGCCTCGTCTCGCAGGCGGCGGACAAGGGCAACGACATCGTCACCTTGCGCGCCATCGTCGAGGAAGCGAGCGAGCTGGGCGCGAGCCGGATGCTCGAACGGATCGGCCTCGACGATGCCACCGCCCACGAGGACGTAAGCGAGTTGCGCGAACTGCTGCAGGCCTGGCGCGACGCCAAGGCCAGCGCCCAGACGGCGGCCATCGGCTGGATCGTGCGCGGACTGCTGGCCCTGCTGCTCCTTGGCATTGCAGTCCGCCTCGGCGCGACGGAGTTGCTGCGATGAACGGCCCGCGCTTTGCCGGCTACGCCGCCCTGTTCGACCGTCCTGACGCCGGCCGCGACACGATCCGAAGCGGCGCCTTCGCCCGCACCCTTGCCGAGCGGCGCGATCCCGTGCCGCTGTTCTGGCAGCACCGTCCGGACTTGCGCATCGGCTGGGTCGAATCTCTGGCCGAAGATGCGCGGGGCCTGCGCGTGATCGCTGCCTTGGACAATCCGCAGGGCGGGGCAGCCCTCTCCCTGCGGCGCGGGGCCGTCTCGGGACTATCGTTCGGCTACCGCGCCCGGGCCAGCCGCTCCGGTCGCAAAGGGCGCGAACTGCTCGACATCGACCTGTTCGAAGTCAGCCTCGTCACCCGCCCCATGCAGCACGGCGCGCGCGTTCACCTCGTCTGCTGAACCGTGCCCTTTTCCGGGCTGCACCCACTTTCCCCACCGACCGAAAGGCAATTGCTGATGGAAACCCCCGTGCCCACCGAAAACCTCGAAGCCTCGTTCGATCTCGTCGCCCGGCAGGATGCGACGGAGGCCGCCGTGGCCGAGATCCGCACCGACGTCGCGGACGTAAAGTCCCGCCTCGAGCGCGTCAGCCGCGCCGCCGCACGCCCGATGATCGCCGGCAGCGCCCCCGCCAGCCCTGAAGTGAAGGGTTTCGTCGAGGGCTACCTGCGCCACGGCCGGGAGACCGAGCTCAAGTCGATCTCCGGCGCCGTCGCAGCCGATGGCGGCTATGCCGTGCCGCAGGAAATCGACGCGCTGATCGCCTCGCGCCTCACCGCGATCAGCCCGATCCGCGCAATCGCCCAGGTCGTGCAGACCGGCAGCGCGGGCTACCGCAAGCTGGTAACGACCGGCGGCACTGCCTCCGGCTGGGTCAGCGAGACCGCCGCGCGCCCGCAGACCGACACGCCCAGCTTCGCCGAAATCGCCCCGCCGACCGGGGAACTCTATGCCAATCCGGCAGCAAGCCAGACGATGCTCGACGACGCGGTCTTCGACCTCCAGTCCTGGCTGGCCGACGAGATCGCCACCGAGTTCGCCCGGGCCGAGGGCGCGGCTTTCGTCGGCGGTGACGGGGTCAACCAGCCGATGGGCTTTCTCTCCGCCCCAACCAGCACCGCCGCCGACGCCGCGCGCACTTTCGGGACGCTGCAGCACCTCGTCTCGGGCGATGCCGGGGGCTTCGATACTGCGCCCGATCTCAAGCTGATCGACCTTGTCCATGCGCTCAAGGCCGGGCACCGGCAGGGGGCGAGCTGGGTGATGAACTCGGCGACGCTGGCCGAAGTGCGCAAGCTCAAGACCAGCGACGGCGCCTTCGTCTGGCAGCCGGGCCTCGTCGAAGGCCAGCCCGATCGCCTGCTGGGCTATCCGGTCATCGAGGCGGAGGACATGCCCGACATCGCTGCAGGGCAGTGCCCGATCGCCTTCGGCAACTTCCGCGCCGGCTACCTGATCGCCGAACGCAGCGCGACCGCCATCCTGCGCGATCCCTACACCAACAAGCCCTTCGTCCACTTCTACGCCACCAAGCGCATCGGCGGACAGGTGCTCGACAGCGACGCGATCAAGCTCCTCAAGATCGCGGCCTGATCGAACGGTCGTCCCGGCCTGCGCCGGGACGACACCCTTCCCCTATCGATGGAGACACCGATGAACCGGGTCATCCTTTCGCCGGCCACGCTGCCGAGTTCGGTGCTCGCCGAAATCAAGCAATGGCTCGGCATTACCACCACGCAGGACGATGGGGCACTGCAGGCCCTGCTGGAAACCGCGCTCGGCCTGTTCGAGTCCTTCACCGGGCAAAGGCCGCTCGAGTCCGAATGCGAGGAAATACTGGACGCCGCTTCGGGGTGGCTCACTCTCGCCACGCGCCCGGTACACGCGATCACAGCGCTTTATGCCGTAAGGTCCGATGGCACCCGTGCGCAGCTTGCGGCAGACCGTTACGACATCGATCTCGATGCCGACGGGACAGGGCGCGTCCGCCTGCTGACGAACGTGCCGGACAGGCGCATTGCGGTGCGCTTTGCCGCCGGCCTCGCGGCGGAATGGGACGATCTGCCCCCACCCCTGCGGCACGGCGTGATACGCCTCGCCGCGCACCAGCACCGGGAGCGGGAAACGAAGGGGGCGGCCCCGCTGCCGCCCGCCTCCGTCGCCGCGCTCTGGCGACCATGGCGAAGTCTGCGCCTGGCATGACCGGCCGCTTCATTGCAGCCGAAGCGGGCGCGGCTCTCGACGCGCTCGTCTCGCGGCTGACCGCAGCAGCATCGAGGCTCGGCAAGGCCCGCGCCCGCTCCCGCGATCTTTCCCGCCGCAACGACGAGACCCGCTGGCGCCGCGCCGAACTGGTCTGGCCCCTGTTCCCGAAAGGATAACCCATGGAAGTGCCCTTGCGCGCTGCCCTGCTCGACTGGCTGGCCGCCGATGCCGCTCTGGCAGAACAGTTGAACGCCATCGTCGAAGAAGCCCCCCTGCGCACCAGCCTGCCCTGGCTCGCGATTGCCGCCAGCGCCAGCATCGACTGGAGCACCAAGACCGCTTCGGGCCGCGAGGTACGCGTGGCGCTGGAACTGCATTGCCGCGGCGACCGGCCCGATGCCGCGGCCACGCTCGTCACCGCCATCGAGGCGCGGATCGAGGCCATGCCGCGCGAACAGTCAGGGTTCTCGATCGTCTCGGCCCGGTTCCTGCGCGCCCGCGCCGAGCAACGCACCGAGAGCAGGCGAGCGATCCTGCTCGAATACAGGTTCCGCCTGCTCTCGCAGTAATCCCCCAGCCCCTCCCCTTTTCAAGGAGTACGCAGATGTCCGCACAGAAAGGCAGCGCCTTCCTTCTCAAGATCTCCGACGGAGGCGATCCGGCCGCGTTCCAGACCGTGGCCGGCCTTCGCACCACGCAGATGTCCGTCACCGGCGAAACCGTGGTCGTCACCAACAAGGACAGCGGTGGCTGGCGCGAGCTGCTTTCCGGCGCGGGCGTCCGTACCGTGTCGGTCAGCGCGGCAGGAATCTTCCTTGGCAGCGCCGCCGAAGCGCAGATCCGCGCCAACGCCATGAACGGCACGCTCGACAGCTACGAACTGAGCTTCGAGGACGGTGAGAAACTGCGCGGCAGCTTCCTCGTCCAGCGGCTCGACTATGCCGGCGATTTCAACGGCGAGCGCAATTACACGCTCCAGCTCGAAAGCTCGGGCGAGGTTTCGGCGGCATGAGGCAGGCTCAGGCAGACCGCGCGCCGCCAAATCCGCTAAGGGGTGAAGCGGCTTTGGATATCGACGGCAGCGCGCATGTCTTGCGCCCGACTTTCAGCGCCCTGGTCGCCGCCGAGGAAGAACTGGGCCCGCTCTTCGCGCTCGTCGAACGGGCGGGAGCCGGAGAGCTGCGTCTGTCCGAACTGGCGGCGCTGTTCTGGCACTGCCTGGCCGACCGGCAGTCGCTATCCCGGGAGGCTATCGGCGAGGCCATCGCCCGTTGCGGCCTGGCCGCGTGTGCCGGACCGCTGCGCGCACTGCTCTCCCAGATCCTCAAGGGCAGCGGATGAGCCCTGCATTCGGCGAGCATGCGCTGGCCCTGTTCGCAGTGGCCGCGCGCCACCTGGGCTGGCGACCGGACGAATTCTGGTCCGCCACGCCCTGCGAACTGGCCGCCGCCCTGCCTGCGCCCATCCACCCTGCCGCAGCCGGCATCGACCGCGCGGCGCTGCAAAGGCTGATGGAAAACGATCATGGATGACGAAATCGAAAGCCTGCTGGTCGACGTGCGGGCCAGCACAGAAGGCTTTAGCCGCGACATCGCGGCGATGCGCGCCAGTGTCGAAACCGACCTGGTTTCCGGCTTCACGAAAGCAGGCGATGCACTGGAACGCAGCCTTTCCGGGGCCATTCGCAGCGGCAGCATGGGCTTCGACGATCTCAAGCGCGTGGCCAGCGAAGCGCTGGGCGCCATAGCTGCGCAGGCGGCGCAAGGCCTGACCTCGGCACTTGGGATCGGTGCTGGCGCTTCGGGCGGACCAGTCGACTTCGGGAGCATTCTCGGCTCGGCGCTCGGGCTGCCCGGCCGGGCTACCGGCGGCAATGTTTCGCCCGGGCGGGGCTACCTCGTCGGCGAGCGGGGGCCGGAACTTTTCGTGCCGACTTCAGCGGGACGCGTCGAAACCGGATCGGCCGGCCAACCGGCGGGGCGCGACGTACGCGTGTCCATCAACCTCGTCGCCCCGCGCGGATCGAGCGCGCCCCAATCGCTCCACCGCTCCGGCCGGCAGGTCGCCAGCGCGGTGCGGCGCGCGCTTTCCCGAAGCTGACTGCCTTCCTCCCCGGAAATTCGCCGGGGCAGCAAGCAGGTATTTCACCCAATCCGGAGAACCCCGATGGCATTCTGGCTCGCATCGCAGCGCCAAGGACAGGCGAGCGACTGGATCCAGCGCTTCGACGCGCGCTTCTGGACCGTCAACTTCCCCCGCCCGATGGTCGCCACCGTGATCTCGATCGCCGCCGACGCGCTGCGCGTCGATGCGTCGTTCCTGCGCAAGGCGGATCTCGGCGGCCTGATCTGGGCCAGCGAGGACACGCTCGACCACCCACTGCTCGCCTATCGCACCGACCGCAACTACGCACATACCTCGCTCCGTTTCCGCTGGCGTTCGGGCGGTGTGTTGCCGCTCGATGCCGTCTACGGCCCGACGCTGACCATCGAGGGCCGCGACGAGAGCGGGGCGGCGCGCACCTGGTACGTCCACCTGTGGAACTATGCCGAAGGCAGCGGCGAGGACGCGCAGATCGACCTGCGCTTTTCCGACCTAGAAAGCGGGTTTTCCCTGCCGGGCGAACGCATCTGGCCGGGTGACATCGACCGCATGTTCATCTCCTTCGCGCCGCCTGGTTACGACGGCAGCGCCGATCCCCTGCCAGCCGAAGCCGAAGGCTGGATCGAGATCAGCGAAATCGCGGTCGACGGTTCGCGCGCGATGCTGGAAATCGGTGACGTCATGATGCCGCCGCATGGCCTTGCCCTGGCCACCGGGTTCGACGACCAGGGCGTCCAGACTCCGGCGCGCCTCCTGCGCAATGTGCGACAAC
Source organism: Novosphingobium sp. PY1 (assembly GCF_017312445.1). Taxonomy (NCBI): domain Bacteria; kingdom Pseudomonadati; phylum Pseudomonadota; class Alphaproteobacteria; order Sphingomonadales; family Sphingomonadaceae; genus Novosphingobium; species Novosphingobium sp. PY1. Next base: position 165,892 of record NZ_BLTI01000003.1, read on the forward strand.
TGGGCTATCGTGGCTCGGTCGTGCTCTACCTCGGGATGAGCCACTATTTCCGCCTCGCCGCCAAAGACGGAAGCTACCTGACCGGCAGCAGCGCAGATCCGCTCAACACCCCGACCCGCAACTGGCACCGCACATTCTTTGCCGAGTGCCTGCGCCTGGGTTTCAGCCCGATGGCTTCGCTTTCCTACGAACTGCTCGACCAGCACTGCCCCGAAGGCTGGAAACAACGCGACCATCTCGGCCAGCCGGCGCTGACCGGCTGGGCGCCGCCATCGACCGTGCTCTCGCCTGCCAACGACGCGGCGATGGCCTGGCTCCAGTCGGTCGCGGACGAGTTCGCCCTGCTCATGGCCGAAGCGGGCGCGCCGGTGCGCTTCCAGGTGGGCGAGCCGTGGTGGTGGACTTTTGCCGATGGCCGCATCTGCCTCTACGACGAAGCCGCCGTCGCGGCCCTTGGCGGGGCACCGCCCGCGATCCCCGACATGCGCGCCGCATTGGACGATGCACAGAAGGCCCTGCTCGACGCAGCAGGCGCGCTGCTTGCGCAATCGACGGCGGACGTGATCGCTGCCGTGCGCGGCGCGGTTGCGCCCGAGCCGGTGGAAGCGCTTGCCCTCGTCTTCACGCCCACCCTGCTCGATCCGGAGATGCCCGAGTTGAAGCGCGCCAACCTGCCTCTCGGCTGGGCGGCCCCGGCCTTCGACCGACTTCAGGTGGAAGATTACGACTGGCTGACCGCGGGCGCCGATGCGCCGCGCCGCCGGGCCTATGAAGAAGTCAACGCCCGCCTCGGCTATCCGCCCGAAGAGCAGGACTATCTGGCCGGCTTCGTCCTTTACCGGACTCAGGCCGATCAGTGGCGCCTGATCGATGCCGGAATCGACGAAGCCACATTGCGCGCGCCGCACGAAATCGTCGTCTGGGCCCTGCCGCAGATCGCGCGCGACGGCTTCGTCCGCCTCCCCTCCATCGCCAGCCAAGGAAGCGCCATGCAAGCCTTCGACGACGTACCCTATCCGCTGCGTCTCGGGCGCGACGCCAGTGTTTCGCCCGAGTTCTCGACTGCCGTTTCCGTCACCGCGTCCGGGTTCGAGCGGCGCAACAGCCTGTGGTCGGATGCCCGCCTGCGTTTCGATGTCGGGCCGGGCATTCGCTCCGAGCAGGAGCTGGGCCAGCTCATCGCCTTCTTCCGCGCCCGGCGCGGTCCGGCACGCGGCTTTCGCCTGCGCGATCCCAGCGATTACAGCTCCAACGCCATGACCGGGACGCCGACTGCGCTCGACCAGTCCATCGGCATCGGCGACGGCACGCGGACCGCTTTCGCGCTGGTCAAGCGCTACGGCGAGGGCGAAGAGGCACAAGTCCGCAGGATCACGCGACCCGATTTCGCGACCATCCTGATCAGCGTCGATGGCGCGGTGCAGGCCGGGACCTGGTCGTTGGTCGGCGGCGGGACGATCCTCTTCGACGATCCCCCGGCGGCGGGGAGCGTGGTTCGGGCAGGCTTTCTCTTCGACGTGCCAGTCCGCTTCGCCGAGGACCGCCTCGACATTTCAGGAGCAGCCTTCGCGGCCGGGGAAGCGCCCAGCGTTCCCGTGATCGAAATCCGGGAGGCGGCATGACCCGGACCTGGTTTGCACAGGATCTCGAGACGGTTGCGACCTTCTGGCGGATCCTGCGCCGCGACGGCGTGACCTTTGGCTTCACCACCCATGACCGCGACTTGTGGTTCGACGGCGTGCTGCACGGCGCATCGCCGGGAATGGTCCCCTCCTCGATCCGCAAGCGCGCCGACCTCGATCCGGACAGCGTAGAAGTTCAAGGCATGCTCAGCGACGATGCGATCACCGGAGCCGACCTTGCCTCCGGGCGCTTCGACGGTTCGCGTGTGCTTATCGGCCTGATCGATTGGGAGACCCTGGAAAGAATGACGCTCTATTCCGGAACGCTGGGTGAAGTAACGCAGGAGGGCGAAGACTTCTCCGCGTCGCTTGCCTCGCGCAAGGCGGAACTGCAGCGCGATCCGATCCCCCGCACCAGCCCCACATGCCGCGCGGCGTTTTGCGGGCCGGGATGCAACCTCAATCCGCAAAGGTTCACCCGGGAAGTCAAGCTACTCGCCATCGACGCGCAGGCGAACGCGGCCACTTTCGAGACGGACGTCGATGCCGCGCTCTATGTTGGCGGCGAACTGCGCTGGGTCGACGGCCCCCGGGCCGGGATCGCGATGACGATCATGTCGGCAGACCCGGCGGGCGGCCTCGTGCTCGATGCGCCACTGGACGAAGCGACCCCGCCCGGCAGCGCAGCGGTGCTGCGGGAAGGCTGCGACCGCACGCTGGAAACATGCGCGGCCCGCTTCGGCAATGCCGTCAACTTCCGCGGCGAGCCGTTCCTGCCCGGCAACGACATGCTCACGCGCTATCCCTCCCCCATACAATGACCGGCGATGAACTGGCGCGTGCCGCTCTGGAACTGGTCGGCACGCACTGGAAACTGCATGGGCGCGATCCTCGCCACGGCCTGGATTGCGTCGGCGTCCTCGCAGTCGCTGCGGCATCTTGCGGTCAACGGGGCCCGCTTCCCAACGGCTACTCCCTGCGAGCGCGCAGGATACCCGGCCTTGACGGCATCGCACGGCAGCTCTCGCTTCGACCGGCAGGCGGGTCCTGCCTGCCCGGTGACGTCCTGCTGCTGAGGCCCGGTCCCTGCCAGCATCATCTGGCCATAGCCATCGGCCCGGACCGCTTCGTCCACGCCCACGGCGGTCTGCGCAAGGTCGTCTGCGGCGCATTGCCCGAAGGCTGGGCGACACTCGGGCATTGGCGCCCAAATTCTTGCGACTGAGGACATGATATGGCGACGCTAATATTCAGCACTGTCGGCACGGCATTTGGCGGCCCGATCGGCGGAATGATCGGCAGCCTCGTCGGCCAGGGCGTCGACACCGCGATCTTCGGTTCCGATCGCCGCGAAGGACCGAGACTGCAGGAACTGCAGGTCACGGCCTCGACATACGGTCAGCCGCTCCCGCGCCATTTCGGCGCCATGCGGGTGGCCGGTTCGATCATCTGGGCCACCGACCTCATCGAACACAGCGAGACACAGGGCGGCGGCAAGGGGGCCCCCGCCGTCACGACATACAGCTATACCGCCAATCTGGCCGTGGCCCTCGCCAGTCGCCCGATCCTGGGCATCGGGCGCATCTGGGCGGATGGCAAGCTGCTTCGCGGCGCCGAGGGCGATCTGAAAGTCGGTGGCACCATGCGGCTGTATACCGGTGAGGGCGACCAGCCGCCTGATCCGCTCATCGCCGCCAGCGAAGGCGCTTCGCTTTGCCCGGCCTATCGCGGCCTCGCTTACGTAGTGTTCGAAGACCTCGATCTTTCCGAATATTACAATCGTCTTCCCGCCATGACCTTCGAGGTCCTTGCCGACGAGAGTTTCAATCTTCAGGACGTGGTCGGTGAACTGGTCGATGCCATCGACGCGCAGGTCCCGCTCGACGGCATTACCGGCTACACCGCTGACGGTCCGGTGGCGCAAAGCATCGAGACGTTCGATCTCGTGATCCCGCTGAGCGTCTCGGGAAACGGCGAAGCCCTTGCGATCAGTCATGAGAGCCGCGGGGAAAGCCCGGTGCCGTTGCCGGCCGCCGCGATCTCTGTCGAGGATGGCGATTTCGGAGGGCCTCTGGGCTTTGCCCGCCATCGCCTGCCGGCATCGCAGCATCCGGTGCGATGCCTGCGCTATTTCGATGCGGCGCGGGACTACCTGCCTGGAATACAGTACGCGTCCGGCTCGCCTCCGCCGGGGCAACCGCGCAGCATCGAACTTCCAGCAGCACTGGATGCGGAAAAGGCGCGGACCCTGATCGAGAGAGCCTCGCGCCGGATCGACTGGACACGCGAACGCATGGCCTGGCGCTCCTGCGAACTCGATCCTGCCATCGTGCCGGGATCGACCGTTTCGGTACCCGGCGTGGCGGGGGCATGGCGCGTGGCCGAATGGGAATGGCGTGCAAGCGGCGTCGAACTCTCGCTGGAGCGCCTGCCACCGCCAGGTGCGATCGGCACCCCCGGTCTGAAGGCCGACAGTGGCCGCGCGAACTTGCCCGCGGACCTCCCGACGGCATCGACGGAATTGGTCGCTTTCGAACTCCCGCTGGGCACGGCGAACGGCAATGCGGACACACCCCATGCCTTTGCGGCCGTATCGGCGGGTTCGTCGAACTGGAGCGGGGCTGCGCTTTATGCCGACAGGGGCGATGGCGAGATGCTGCCGCTCGGTCCCAGTGGACGGACGCGCAGCACGATCGGGACGGCCGCCACGAGACTGGAACCTGGGCACCCTCTGCTGTTCGATCGGGAGCGCAGCGTAGAAGTCACTCTCGTCGATCCGGCAATGTCCCTCAGTCCCGCCTCGCTCCGGCAGATGGCACAAGGTGCGAATCTGGCCCTGCTCGGCGAGGAAATCGTCCAATTCGCCAAGGCCCTGCCGCTTGGAGAAGGCCGATGGGAATTGAGCGGATTCCTGCGAGGGCGGGGCGGAACCGAAAGGGCCATGGCCGATCATGCGGTCGGCGAAAGATTCGTCCTGCTCGATTCCCGACTTGTCGCGCTCGACGCCTCGACGCTCGGCGCAAGCGATAGTCGGCAGGTTCTCGCCATCGGCCGCGGCGACAGCGAACCGGCCCCAGCCTCGATTCTGCTCGCCGGCATCACGCTGCGGCCTCTTGCACCGGTTCATCCGCGCCACGCGATCCGAAGCGATGGGAGCCTGCATCTCGCGTGGACACGCCGCGCGCGCGGCGCATGGCCCTGGCAGGACGGCGTCGATGTCCCGCTAGTCGAGGAAGCCGAGCGTTATCTCGTCACCCTCGGCCCCCTCGATGCTCCAGCCGCGAGCTGGCACACCCAGACGCCAGAACTCGCGATCGCGCCCAACGTGCTGGCGCAGCTGTCCGCCGCCTACCCGGCGCAACCGCTCCACGTTCGCCAGCAAGGCACGCATGCCCTGTCCGCGCCGCTGCTTCTGCGCCCTGTTTCCTGATCCGTGATGCAAAGGACCTCCAGATGAGCGATCCCGTTATATTCGAAAGCAACAGCCCGCGTTTGGCCCTGCCCCTGCTGTATTCCGGACAGGCCGGGAAAGAGATCCTCGTCAACGAGGCCTTTGCGCGGATCGATGCTGCCGTGCACTGCACAATTCTAGGGGAAAACCCAGAGCCGCCCGAAAATCCTGCCGAAGGAGACAGCTGGCTGGTCAGCGCCGATTCCCAAGGCGAATGGGCAGGCCACGAACACGAGATTGCCTCAAGGCAGGGAGGTAACTGGATCTTTCTCCAACCGCCCGACGGCATGCGGATCTTTGATCGGTCCAGCGGGCAGGAACGGCTATTTTTCGGTTTCTGGAGAAAAGGTTCCCTTGTTGAGGAACCAGTTGGAGGTTCGATCGTTGATGTGGAGGCTCGGGCCTCGATCAATGAGATAATCGCGGTCCTGCAAGCCTTGGGTATCTCTCCCTCGGCGTAACCGGAAACGATGAACAGGGGTTCAGCAGGTGATTTTCAACGCTCAGTACAGCGTCGTCGCACAGCGCCAACCCCCCGAAAACGCGACATTTCTGCAACAGTCGCCGTCATTGTGCGCTTGCACCCGGTTTGTTGAAGGGTTAGACACTCCACCCACTCGGTGGCTCCAAATCTCTATCAGTAGGGGAAACGTATGAGGAAACTCGTCATTGGACTGGCGCTGGCTTCTACAGCTATCGCCACGCCCGCGTTCGCGCGCGACGACAGCTGGTATCTGGAACTCGACTTCGGCGGCATGATCGTCGAAGACGCTGACTTCGATATTGATGGCGTCAACAACGCTGCAACTCTTGACACGCACACCGGTTATGACGGCGGTGCAGCAATCGGTTACGATTTCGGTGGCTTCCGCCTCGAAACCGAAGCCAGCTATCGTCGTGCAGAAAACGACACAGTGAGCGACATTGACCTGGGTACGTTCAGCGACCGCGGTCACAGCTCGATGCTCTCGTTCATGGTCAATGGCCTGCTCGACTTCGGCCCCGATGACGGCATCCAGGGCTTCGTCGGCGGTGGCGTCGGCGTCGGTCGCGTCGACTATCGCTTCGAAGGCGTCGGCAGCGACTCCGACACCGGCTTCGCCTGGCAGGCACTCGCAGGTGTTCGCGCTCCGATCACCAAGCATTGGGACGCAGGCCTCAAGTACCGCTTCATGAACGTCGACAACGTCGATGTGGTTCTGGGCGGTAGCGATGCCAGCACCCGCTGGCGCTCGCACTCGCTGATGGCGACCCTGGGCTACAACTTCGGTGGCGAAGAAGCGGCTCCGCCGCCCCCGCCGCCGGTGGTCTGCAACAAGGGCCCGTACATCGTGTTCTTCGACTGGGACAAGTCGGACATCACGCCGGAAGCCGCGACCATTCTCGACAGCGCTGTCAGTGCCTATGGCAACTGCGACAACGTGCCGATCATGCTCGCCGGTTACACCGACCGTTCGGGTACCGTGAAGTACAACATGGGCCTCTCCGAGCGTCGTAACGCTTCGGTCCGTTCGTACCTCACCAGCCACGGCATCCCCGACGGTGCGATCTCGAGCGAAGCGTTCGGTGAAGCCAACCCGCGCGTTCCCACCGCAGACGGTGTGCGCGAGCTGCAGAACCGCCGCGTCGAGATCACTTACGGTCCGGGCTCGGGCATGTAAGCGAACCGGCAACGGTGACAAGATCGGGGGGACGGAGCAATCCGTCCCCCTTTTCTTTTGCCCCAAACAGGCCACCGCTTTGCCTACCGGTCACGCACACATGAAACGGGCGTGACCTTGCGATCACGCCCGTTGGTTCATTACCGCTGACTGTTGACGGCTTTACGCCGCGTAGTCGGTATTATCCACCAGGCCCGCCTGCTCGAAGCCCGCTTTGCGCAGGCGGCAGCTATCGCACAGGCCACATGCCCGGCCATCAGGCTGCGGATCGTAGCAGGACCAGCTCATCCCGGCATCGAGGCCAAGCCGATGTGCCTCGCTCGCGATTTCCGCCTTGCTCATGTACTGCAACGGCGCATGGATGGTGAAAGCGTTGCCCTGCGCACCCACCTTGGTCGCGAGGGTAGCGATATTTTCGAAGGCCGCTATGAATTCCGGCCGGCAGTCGGGATATCCCGAATAATCGAGCGCATTCACGCCAATGTAGATGTCCTTGGCGCCGACCGTCTCGGCCCAGGCCAGCGTCAGCGACAGGAAGACGAGATTGCGCGCGGGAACATATGTCACCGGGATATCCGGGCCGACGCCGTCCTTGGGTACATCGATATCGTCGGTCAACGCCGACCCGCCGAATCGGCGCAAATCCAACGGCAAGACGACATGGCGCTCCGCACGAAGTTCCTCCGCAATCCTGCGCGCCGCATCAATCTCGCGGCGATGCCGCTGGTTGTAGTCAATGGTCAGCGCATTGACGGCGAAACCGGCCTCCTTGGCCAGACCGGCCGAGACCATGGAATCGAGCCCACCGGAAAGCAGGACAACGGCTTGCCGGGGCTGGTTGGAAGAATGATCCTGCATGGCGCCCGCGCTAGGCCTGCATTACCGCGTTGACAACCTTCAGCTGCGGCAATTGCCAATACGCCGCGCCTCGGCCGCGTAGACGAAGGGCCTGCCATTCACGATACCCTGGGTGTCGATCTGGACGAGGCTGTCGGTCTCACGCCGGATATGCGTACGACCGTAGCCTTGCCCACGACAGGTATACTGAACCGTCACCTCATTGGGCGTGTCCTCGACGACCACGGAACTGCAATTCAGCCCCGGATGGCGCAATTGGATCAATTTGCGACCACTATCGAGGCAAATGTTGCTTTGCCCGGCACCGTCCCTCTGGCGCAGCTCCCAGTCGCCGCTCTCGAGATGATCGAGCATCGACAGGGAGTTTCGCTCCCCGTAAGCCGGCAGGGCCACGGCAAGCGAGGCACCACCAAACAGCATTGCCAACGCAAGTTTGCTCATCTTTCCAGTCGTCATCCTTGAGGCATGACTACAAGAGTCTTCGCCAATTCAGTCATTCCGTGTCAATATCGGCAATCCGGACATGAAAAACAAGGACCCGGCAGCCAAGCCGCCGTTAAACCGGGATTTGCAATACTTTCGAACAGAAGGCGCAGTCGACCGGAATCGTCCCGTCGTCATCGCGCATCTCCGCCAGTTCTTTTTCCTCGAAGCGGGAAAGAATCGACTGGTAATGTTCGACCGTACAACGGCAACCGCGTCGGAGATGGCCGAGTTGCTCGACGCGAACTTCGCTTTCCTCATGGAACAGGCGCCAGACGAGCTGCTCGAGATTGAGGACTGGATCGACCAGCTCCTCAGGCTTGGTGCTGCCTGCCATAATCGAAACATGGGCCCAGTCGGGATGATCTTCCTGGGCATGGAGCCGTGCCTTGCCCTCTTCCCCTTCGGGAAGGTGCTGGACCAGCAGGCCACCGGCCACGCAGCGCGGATCATTCGACCGAACGGCCACGCGGATCAGCGTCGGCACCTGCTCGGACTGCGCGAAATACGATTCACAGGCCTGTGCAAGGGATTCCCCCTCAAGCGGAACCACGCCCTGGTACCGCTCCTTGGTGACGGCCAGATCGAACGTAATGGCGAAATAGCCCTTGCCGAAGAGCGCTTCCAGCGACGTCTCATCTTCACTGAGCTGCGCCAGCAGATCGTCGTCATGACGAACATAGCCGCGAATTTCACCGTCTCGGTAATCGCAGACAAGCAGGTCGATCGGGCCGCCGTCTGCCTGTGCCTGGACCGTCAGCTGCGACCCGTTCTCCTTGAGGAGCGAGCCCATGAGTGCTGTCAGTACCAGCGCCTCGGCTAGCAGGTGCTTGACCTTCTTGGGATAGTCGTGAGCCGAAAGGACCGTCTCGAGTGCAGGACCAAGACGCACGAGGCGCCCGCGGGCGTGCCGATCGGGAACCGTGAAAGCGAGGACCCGGTCGAAACCAGTTTCCTCGTTCACGATCAGATAGTCCTCGCTCACAGCTTGCCCAACGCCCACAACAGGACCGACTTCTGAGCATGAAGGCGGTTCTCCGCCTCATCCCAAACGGCAGACTGCGGTCCGTCGATCACTTCGTTGGTCACTTCCTCCTCGCGGTGCGCGGGCAGGCAGTGCAGGAACATCGCACGAGGATCCGCCCGCGCCATGAGCGCGGTGTTGACCTGATAGGGCTGCATCGCCGCAACGTGCTTCTCCCCGCCCGGCTGGCCCATCGACACCCAGGTATCGGTTACGACGACTTGCGCACCCTTGACCGCTTCGGTCGGGTCCTGGGTGAGAATCACCTCTCCACCGGCAGCGCGCGCCTGCTCGATGAAGCCGGCGTTCGGCTCGTAGCCGGCAGGCCCGCCGATACGCACGGTGAACTTCATCTGCCCCGCCGCCTCGATCAGCGAATTGGCGACATTGTTGCCGTCCCCGAGCCACGCGACCTGAAGACCGGGCAGCGCGAACCCGCGTTCGACGACGGTCAGCAGGTCCGCGACGATCTGGCACGGGTGCGACAGGTCGGTCAGGCCGTTGATCACCGGAACCTCGGCATAATGCGCCAGCTCCTCGATCTTGGCGTGATCGTCGGTACGGATCATGATCGCGTCGACCATGCGGCTGAGCACGCGTGCGGTGTCGGCCACAGTCTCGCCGCGGCCGAGTTGCGTGCTTCCTGCCTCCATGATGAGCGCGCTGCCGCCAAGCTGGCGCATCGCCATGTCGAAGGATACGCGGGTGCGGGTCGAATTCTTCTCGAAGATCATCGCCAGAACGTGGCCTGCCAAGGGCCCGTCCGCATCGACGCGAGCCTTGGGCCAATCCTTGCGCGCCGCCTTGCGATCGATTGCATCGTTCAGCATCGCGGCGAGCGTGTCACCGCCTGCATCCGACAGGCTCAGGAAATGCCGGGTCATCAGGATACCTCTTCGGGATTGTAGCTGGCCGCTGCGGCGGACAGCTTTTCCATGAATTCGTCGATGTGGCTGTCATCGATCACGAGCGGCGGCAGCACGCGCACCACGTTGTCGCCGGCCGAAACTGCCAGCACCTGGTGATTGTCGCGCATGTGCGCCACGAAGGGACGTGGCTCGACCTTCATCTTGAGCCCGATGAACAGGCCGCGACCACGGACCAATTCGAAGAGATCCGGATAGTTGCCGATGAACTGTTCGAGACGCGCCTTCAGTCGCTCACCCGTCGCGCGCACGCCTTCAAGGAACTCATCGTCGGCGATCACGTCGAGCACTGCACCAATCGCGGCCATTGCGAAAGGGTTGCCGCCGTAGGTCGAACCGTGTGTTCCTGCGACCATGCCGCGGGCAGCCTTTTCGGTGGCAAGGCAGGCGCCAACCGGGAAGCCGCCGCCGATGCCCTTGGCCGTCGCCATGATGTCCGGCTCGATACCGTACTGTTCGTAGGCATAGAGCGTGCCCGAACGGCCCACACCGCTCTGGACTTCGTCGAGTACGAGCATGAGGTCATGTTCGTCGCAAAGCTGACGCAGGCCCTGCAGGAAAGCCTCGTCGGCGATGCGGATGCCGCCTTCGCCCTGGATCGGCTCTACCAGGAATCCGGCCGTGTTCGGCCCGATCGCGGCTTTTGCGGCTTCAAGATCGTTGAAATCGACGTACTTGAAGCCGGGCAGCAGGGGCAGAAAACCCTTGTGCATCTTTTCCTGGCTGGACGCGCTGATCGTCGCCATCGTGCGGCCGTGGAAGGCATTGTTGAAGGTGATGAGTTCATATTTCCCATCGTTGCCGACCGACTGGTGATAGGCACGCGCCGTCTTTATCGCGCATTCGACCGCCTCGGCGCCCGAATTGGTGAAGAACACCGTATCGGCGAAGGTCAGGTCCACCAGCCGCTGCGCAATGGCTTCGCCCTGGGGGCTGCCATAGAGGTTCGAGACATGCATCAGCGTCTCTGCCTGCTTCTGCAGCGCTCCGATCAGGCCCTTGTGCGAATGACCGAGGGCATTGACCGCGATGCCGCTGGCGAAATCGAGGAATCGCCGACCATCTTCGCTGATCAGATGGCAGTGTTCGCCGCGAACGGGCCGAACTCCGCACCGGGGGTATACGGGCATCAGCGGGGTGATCGACATGTCGGTAATCCTCGAAACGGAACAATGAGACGAAATGGTGAATCGCAAACGACAAATGGCGGCCCTATCCGGACCGCCATCTGCGCGCTTTTATGCTGTTGCAATGCCCCGGTCAAACGACCGGGATCAAAGCAGGCTGATCAACCCTGAAGCGGCGACAGGTTGACCGCCGAGTACTTGCCTCGTCGATCGACCTCAATGTCGAACTCCACGCGATCGCCCTCGTTCAGGGCGCTGAGGCCCGAACGTTCGACAGCGCTGATGTGAACGAAAGCATCGGGCTGCCCATCGTCACGAGTGATGAAGCCGAAACCCTTCATCGAGTTGAAGAACTTCACCGTGCCGGTGGCCTTCTCGCCGGTAAGCTGACGTTGCGGCGCAACTTCACGCTTCTGGACGGGAATGACGTCACCGACGACCACGAGGTCGCTGGCCGAAACCTTACCGCCGCGATCGACGAGCTGGAATTCCAGCTGCTGTCCCTCGGCCAGGCCTTCAAGACCCGCGCGTTCGACCGCGCTGATGTGTACGAACACATCGTCGCCGCCTTCATCCCGCTGGATGAAGCCGAAGCCCTTTGCCGAGTTGAAAAACTTTACGACGCCGCGGCCCTGTCCAACGACTTGGGCCGGCATGCCACCGCCACGAGGAGCGCCACCGCCGCCACCGCCGCCGAAGCCGCGACCACCGCCGCCGCCACCGAAGCCGCCGCGCTGGCCACCGCCACCACGGTCGTCGCCGCCGCCGCCGCCGAAGCGATCACCGCCTCCGCCGAAACGGTCGCCACCACCGAAGCGATCACCGCCTCCAAATCGATCCTGTCCGGCGAAGAACGGATCGAAATCGTCCTCTCCAAACCGATCCCGCTTGTCGCGTCCCCTTCCGCGACGACCTCTGTCAAAACCCATCTTTACGAACGTACCTTCGATGCGCCCCACAAGCATTCACTCGGACGCGTGGACGATCCGCGCCGAACGTCAGAAAACTTACCGGACATGCGCCCGGATCTTTTCTGCGGTCACGGTTCATACACTAGTCTCAAGCCCATGGCGAACAGAATTACGTACCTTTTTCGTTGAACTGCGCGGAATTGGACCATCCGGATCGTCGATTTGGCTTGCCAGTTGCTTCAAGAGCGCCTCTTGATCGCGCCGCCCTGAAGGTGCCATGCGTCTTCGCCGAGGCCGCCAATTCGGAGAAACACGATCATGTTCCGCCAGATTACCGACACCGTTTTTGCCAGCCCGCAGATTGGCCTCGACGCCATTGCGACCGCAAAAGAGATGGGAATCGTGCGGATTATCAACAATCGCCCCGAAGGTGAGAGCGACGATCAAACCTCGGGAGCGGAGATCGAAGCTGCCGCGAAAGCCGCCGGAATGGACTATGTCTCGATCCCCGTAACGCACGCCGGTTTCAGCGAAGCCCAGGTCGACGCGATGTACGATGCACTGGAGAATGCGGGCGGCCCGGTGCTGGCCTATTGCCGTTCGGGAACCCGTTCGACCCTGCTCTGGGCCCTCGCGCGGGCAAAGGCAGGCGACAATCCGACCGTCATTGCCTCCAAGGCGGCGGCCGCAGGCTATGACGTATCTCCGATTCGCCAGCTGATTGAAATGCTCGCTGCGCAGAGCTGAACCGGCCGACCGGGCGCGCGATCAGAGCGCCAGTTCGCCCTGCTCTCCGGTCCGGATGCGCCGGGCATCGGCAAGCTCGTAAACGAAGATCTTGCCGTCGCCGATCTCGTCATTGCACGCGGTGCGGCGAATGACTTCCACGATCGATTCGGCAAGGCCGTCCGGAACCGCGATCTCGAGCTTGATCTTGGGCAACATGGCCGAGGTATATTCCGCGCCGCGGTAAACCTCGGTCTGCCCTCTCTGGCGCCCGAAACCGCTGACCTCGGAAACCGTCATGCCGGAAATCCCGGCCGATCCGAGTGCGTCCTTCACTTCCGTGAACTTGAAGGGTTTGATGATAGCCGTGATGTATTTCATCGCGCACCCCGCCCGCTAGCGCGTTTGTTCCGGCCCGTGCCGAAACCGCGATGCAGCATCCCACATTGCAGCCGCGAAACATAGGAAAATGGCGAGAGCATGAAAAATGGGCCGGAGCGGCTGGCTCCGGCCCTTACAGTTTGTGTTCGCAGGAGGAACACCGTTAGGCGGCGACGGATGGGAGGAGAGGAGGAAGTACCCGCCGCCGCCAAACTCTAGGAACTTAGTTGTAGGCGCGCTCGCCGTGCTCGCCGATGTCGAGGCCTTCCTGCTCGACTTCGGGAGTGACGCGCAGGCCGGTGATCAGCTTGGCGATGAAGATCGCGATGACGGTGCCGACGGCGGCCCATGCGATCGAGACGAGAACCGCCTGGATCTGGATCCACACCTGGGCGCCCATCGCGGTCGAACCGTCGCCCGGTCCGCCAAGGCCCGGCTGATAGACAAAGCCCGTGCCGATGGCGCCGACGATGCCGCCGATGCCGTGGACGCCGAAAGCGTCGAGCGAGTCATCGTAGCCGAGGGCCGGCTTCACCTTCGAAACCATGATGAAGCAGATGATCGAAGCGATGGCGCCAAGCACGATCGCGCCGAACGGGCCCGAGTTGCCAGCCGCCGGGGTGACGGCGACGAGGCCAGCGACGATGCCCGAGCAGAAACCCAGTGCCGAACCCTTGTGACCCGAGAAACGCTCGGCAAGCATCCAGAACAGGCCGGCCGAAGCGGTGGCGACGAAAGTGTTGATCATGGCGAGACCGGCGGTGCCGTCAGCCTCGAGTTCGGAACCGGCGTTGAAGCCGAACCAACCCACCCACAGCAGGCCGGTGCCGACCATGGTCAGCGTCAGCGAGTGCGGCGGCATCGGTTCGCTCGGGTAGCCCTTGCGCTTGCCGAGGATCAGCGCGGCAACGAGAGCCGAGACACCGGCGTTGATGTGAACGACCGTACCACCGGCGAAGTCGAGAGCGCCCATCTCGAAGAGAAGGCCGCCGCCCGCCCACACCATGTGCGCGATCGGGAAATAGACGATGGTGAGCCACACAGCGGTGAAAGCCATCACTGCCGAGAACTTCATGCGCTCAACCGTAGCGCCCAGGACGAGGGCGGCGGTGATCGCGGCGAAGGTCATCTGGAAGCAGATGAAGACGTATTCGCTGATGACTTCATCAGAGAACGTGGCGGCCGTGCTGTCCGGCGTGGTCTTCGCCAGGAACGCGTTGCCCCAGCTGAAGAAGGCGTTGCCTTCGGGGCCGAAAGCGGTCGAGTAACCATAGACCACCCAGATGATCATGGCGAGCGCAGCCGCCGCGCCGATCTGGGTCATGGTCGAAAGCATGTTCTTCGAGCGGGTCAGGCCGCCGTAGAACAGGGCAAGGCCGGGCAGGATCATGAGCAGGACCAGGACGGTCGAGGTCATCATCCAGGCATTGTTACCGGGATTGGGCACCGGAGCGGCCGCAGCGGCGGCTTCCTGGGCCCAGGCGGGCATGGCAGCGAACATGGACGCACCGAGTACGCCAGCGCCGCAAATCATCTTGCGGATCATCGTGGATTCCCTCCTGTCGGAAGCGCCTGTCAAAGCGCGGTGTCGCCGGATTCGCCGGTGCGGATGCGCACAGCCGCAGCAAGGTCGAGGACAAAGATCTTGCCGTCGCCGATTGCTTCGGTGCTTGCTACCTGCTGGATCGTTTCCACGATCTTGGCGGCCAGATCGTCGGTCGCGGCGACCTCGATCTTCACCTTCGGCAACATGTTGGTCGAATACTCGGCCCCACGATAGATTTCCGTCTGGCCCTTCTGGCGCCCGAATCCCTTCACTTCGGACACGGTCATGCCTGCGACACCGATCGCACCCAGCGCTTCTCGAACTTCGTCGAGTTTGAAGGGCTTGATGATGGCTATGATGAACTTCATGCCTATCCCCTGTCTGCCACCGGCCCAGCGCCGGCTGCAGACATGATAAGCAAGCAGCGTGCCAATTTACGGAATGGCAAGATTCAAGGCGGACTCGAACGCGCCTGCCTCAAGTCAGGCACAGGTCAACGCCCGATTCCTGAGCAGTTGCCTATTTTTTAGGCAACTCTAGCGAGGCATGGACGGGCAAGTGGTCCGAACCGACCGCCGAAAGCGGACTGTGATGGACCTTCGCTTCGTGCACTTGCCATTGTCGCGACACGATAATGCGATCCAATCGGGCAATCGGCCTGCGTGCAGGGAAGCTTTGCCCTGGTGCCAGGACCCGCCAACTCGCGTCGAATTCGCGAAAACAGCCGCCGTGGACGGCCCATTCGTTGAGATCGCCCATCAGGACCGTGGGGCAATCGTGATCGCACTCGGCCACGTGGGTGAGGACGCTGCGGACCTGGTGACGCCGGCGCAGCCCTGAAAGGTCGAGATGCATCCCCACGACCCGGAACCGCTGCCCTTCCACCATGAGATCGGCCCGCACCGCCCCGCGCGGCTCCAGGACCGGCAAGGGTACGGGCGCCGCTTCGACAATGTCTATGCCCTTGCGCACGAGGATCGCGTTCCCGTGCCAGCCCAGACTGTCGGGTTTCATCGACATCGGGACCGGACGATAATCCGTTGCATCGTGGATCGCGTCGAGGGGCAGCGCTGTCATCCGCCTGCCGAAGCGGCGGTCGACTTCCTGCAGAGCCACGATATCGGCATCGACTTCGCGCAGGATCCGCAGGATGCGCTCATGGTCGCGCCGGCGATCGAGACCGACCGCCTTGTGGATGTTGTAGCTGGCGAACCTGATCTTCACGCGCGAAACCGCTCCTGCCGGCCCCGACCGGGCCGCCCTTGCAGCAGAGTATCTCCGACGATCCGGAGCTGCCAAGGTCTGTACAGGATCAATCCGCGAGAGAGGGGCAGAGTTCCCTGCTCAGCGGCCAGATCAACGCTCCTTGGTAGCGCTGAAGGTCAGATCGGGATTGCGTTCCTGCTGATAGCTGACGTCCCAGGCGGACTTGGCCATGAACACCGGATCGCCGTCGCGGTCCTTGGCGAGGTTCATCTTGTTGAAATCCGTAAAGTCCCGGAGCGCCTTGTCGTCGCCCTTGATCCAGCGCGCCGTATCGAAGGGCGAAGCCTCGAGCACCGCCTCGACCTTGTACTCGGCCTCCAGCCGCGAGATCAGCACGTCGAGCTGGAGCTGGCCGACGACGCCGACGATCCACTGCGAGCCGATCTCCGGATAGAAGACCTGGATCACGCCCTCTTCGGAGAGGTCGTCGAGCGCCTTGCGCAGCTGCTTGGTCTTGGTCGGATCCCTGAGCGCGACGCGCCGCAGGATTTCGGGCGCGAAGTTGGGCAGGCCGGTGAAGCGGATCTGGTTCTTCTCGGACAGGGTATCGCCGACGCGCAAGGTGCCGTGGTTGGGGATTCCGATGATATCGCCAGGCTCGGCGCTGTCCGCGATCTCGCGGTCTTGCGCGAAGAAGAGGATCGGCGAGTGCACCGCGATCGGCTTGCCCAGCCCCGACGGCGTCAGCTTCATCCCGCGCTTGAAGGTGCCCGAGACCAGCCGCATGAAGGCGATGCGGTCGCGGTGCATCGGGTCCATGTTGGCCTGGACCTTGAAGATGAAGCCAGTGACTTCCTTGTGCTCGGGATCGACCGGCCCTGCCTCGGTCGGCTGCGGGCGCGGCGGCGGCGCGAAGTTGGCGATCGCCTCGATCAGTTCGACCACGCCGAAGTTCTTGAGCGCGGAACCGAAGAACACCGGAGTCAGGTCGCCCCCGCGATAGGCCTCGATGTCGAATTCGGGATAGCCGGCCTGGGCCAGCTCGATTTCCTCCGCGACTTCCTCGGGCAGTTCGACGTTTTCGTCGACCTTGCCGAGGAATTCCTTGCTGCCGCCTTCCGGACGGCTGACCTTGCCGCTCTTGAGATCGAGAATGCCCTGGAAGAGGCCACCCATGCCGACCGGCCACGACATCGGGCAGACATCGAGCGCAAGCATGTCGGCCACTTCGTCGAGCAGGTCGAAACAGGCCCGGCCTTCGCGGTCGACCTTGTTGACGAAAGTGATGATCGGCACCGACCGCAGACGACAGACCTCGAACAGCTTGCGGGTCTGCGGCTCGATGCCCTTGGCCGCGTCAATGACCATGATCGCCGAATCGACCGCGGTGAGCGTGCGGTAGGTGTCCTCGGAGAAGTCCTCGTGGCCCGGCGTGTCGAGCAGGTTGAACGTGATCGTGTTGCCATCGGCATCGGTACGCTCGAAAGTCATTACCGAGCTGGTCACCGAGATGCCGCGCTGCTGTTCGATCTTCATCCAGTCCGAGCGCGCGCGGCGCGCCTGGCCGCGCGCCTTGACCTGTCCGGCAAGGTGAATCGCCCCGCCCTGAAGCAGGAGCTTCTCGGTCAGGGTCGTCTTGCCCGCGTCAGGATGCGAGATAATGGCGAAGGTGCGGCGCGATGCAGTCATGGGCGCGCCTTTAGTGGGGCGCGCGCCTTACCGCAACTTTCGCGCGCCTATCCTTCGCGGGCAACCTGGAAACCGGCGAAGGACTGGTTGACCGGCATGAGCTCAAGAGCATTGATATTGACGTGCGGCGGCTGGCTGGCGACCCACAGCACGACATCGGCGATATCCGCCCCCGTCAATGGGTTCACCCCGGCATAGAGGCGGTCAGAGGCCTCCCTGTCGCCGCCGGTGCGGATGACGGTAAACTCGGTCTCGACCATGCCCGGCTCGATCGAGGTCACGCGCACGCCGGTGCCCGACAGGTCCGAGCGCAGGCCCAGCGAGAACTGGCGCACGAAGGCCTTGGTTCCGCCATAGACGTTGCCGCCGGTGTAGGGGTAGGTCGCCGCAACCGAGGAAAGGTTCACGATCGCCGCCTTGCGTTCGATCAGCGCCGGCAAGAGCTTGTGGGTGAGCGAGACCAGCGACGTCACGTTGGTCTCGATCATCGTCTTCCATTCGGCGAGATCGGACTTTTGCGCCGGCTGGGTGCCGAGCGCGAGCCCGGCATTGTTCACGAGGCAATCGATCTGCGCAAAATCTTCGGGAAGCGCGGCCAATGCAGCGTCGCGGGCTGCTTCATCGCGCACGTCGAATACGCAAGGATGGACCTTGTCCGCCCCCAGATCGCTTGCCAGAGCCTCGAGCCGCTCCGCCCGGCGGCCGGTAGCCACCACGCGCCAACCCGCTTTCACGAAAGCGCAGGCACAGGCTTCGCCGATACCGGACGTGGCACCGGTGACGAGAACGGTCTTCATATTGATCTCCTTCAATCGGCCGTCAGGACGGTCACGTCCATGCGGAACGAACGGCTGGCGCCGGGTTCGAGTTCGACGATCCCCGGCTTCCTGCGGAACTCTCCGGCGAATCCCACCGGATCGGCATGGCCCTGCCAGGGCTCGATGCACAAGTAGCGTGCGCCGGGTTTCTGCCAGATGCCCAGCATCGGCGTATCGGGAAAGGCGATGGCAAGCTGCGAGCCGCCGGGCGTCCCGAAAGTCAGCGAACGGCTCGTCGGCGCGTCCCAGATTATCGCATCCGGCTCGAACAGCGCGGCATCGAGTTCCAGATGATGCCCCTCGACCGGGGATTCGAAGACTTCGGAAAGCAGCAGGCCGCTTGGCGGATCGATTCGCCGGATCGGCTGCGGCTCGGGCTCGGCGAAGGCAATGACGTGATCGGCCTTTTCCGACCCGCCGGGCAGCGGCCAGGCAAAGGCGGGATGATAGCCGAAGCTGAAAGGCAACTGCGCTTCGCCGGTGTTGCGGACCGTCGCCGTCATGTGCAGCGTCATGCCCTCCAGGCGGAACTCCACCTCCAGCGCGAAGGCGAAGGGATAGACCGCGCGCGTCGCCTCACTGTCCGTCAGCCGAAAGCAGGCGCGGCTCTCTTCTGCTGCGATTGTTTCGAACAGGGAATTGCGGGCAAAGCCGTGCTTGGGCAGTGCGTATTCCAGCCCCTCGAGCAGGTACCTGTCACCATTGAGCGCGCCGACGATGGGGAACAGCAGCGGAGCATGGCCGCCCCAGAATGCCGGATCGGCATCGGTCATGAACTCGCGCCCGAGGGCATCGGTCAGCGACCACAACTCGGCCCCGAAAGGGTTGATCCGGGCAGTCAGATCGCCGGAACCGATAGTCAGCAATTCCACTTCCGGCACCGGCGATCTCCTGTCCGTGTCTGTCAGCCGCGAAGAACGGCCCCGAGCTTGGCGGCCGCGGCGGTTACCTTGTCGGCAATCGCCTTGAGGTCTTCTTCCTTGTAACTCTTCTCCTGCGGCTGGAGCGTTACTTCAAGGGCCAGCGACTTCTGTCCCTCGGGAACGCCCGTGCCGCGGAAATCGTCGAAGAGCCGGGCCGAGACGATGTTGGCCTTGTCCGCACCCTGCACCAGCCGCACGAGATCGCCTGCGGGCGTTTCGGCCGGCACGAGGAAGGCGAAGTCGCGCGTGATCGCCTGGAGCGCAGGCGGCGCATACTTGATGCGGGCGAAACTGGCCGCGCCCTTCTTCGCCGGGATGGCGTCGAGATAGATCTCAGCCAGGGCCACCGGCCCGTCGATGTCGAACTGCTTAGCTACCCGGGGATGGATCATGCCGAACCGGGCCAGCACGTTCTTGGGCCCAAGCCGCAGCGTGGCCGATTGGCCGGGATGGAACTGCGGCCCGGCCTCACCCATGACCTGGAGCTTGTCGGCAGGGGCACCTGCTTCGGCAAGCAGGGCCAGCACTTCGCCCTTGGCGTCGAAGGCGTCGAAGGCAGTCGCCTTGCCCGATGCCCAGCCGCGCGGCGTCTTCTCGCCTGCAAGCACCACGCCGAGGGTCAGGCGCTCGTCGCTCATGCCCGCCTTGCCGCGCAGATAGCGGCGGCCAATCTCGAACAGGCGCAGACTGGCGGCGCCGCGGTCCAGATTGCGGCGAGCGGCGGAAAGCAGGCCCGGCAGCAGCGAAGGGCGCATGACTTTCATGTCCTCGCTGATCGGGTTGGACAAGGTCCAAAGGGGGCCCTCGCCATCGGCAAAGGCTGCCGCTTCCGCTTCGGGAAGGAACGACCAGGTCACCGCCTCATGCATCCCGCGCGCTGCGGCAGCGCGGCGAACGCGGCGTTCGAGCTTCTGCATGGCCGTGGCGGTCGGCAGGGCGACACCGTCGGCACGCGGCAGGGCCACGCTCTCCACCTTGTCGAGCCCGTGAATGCGCACCACTTCCTCGACGATGTCGGGCGCGCCGTCGATATCCGGACGCCAGCCCGGGACAGTCACGGCCCAGGCCTTGTCGAAATTCGCTTCCTCGACGACCACCGAGAAGCCCAGCGCCTCGAGGATTCGCTGCTGCTCCTCCGGCTTCACCACAACGCCGCCGAGCTGCTCGGTCAGGCCAGGCTCGAAATGGACGATCCTGGGCGTAGCCGGCGCCGCACCGGCGCGAACCACGTGCGAAGCCTCACCGCCGCAGATCATCTGGATCAACGTCGTCAGGTAATCGAGACCGGTATCGAGGAACTGCGGATCGATGCCGCGCTCGAAGCGGCTGCGCGCATCCGAGGTGAGATTGAGCTTGCGCCCCGTCTTGGCGATGCGGACCGGATCGAAATAGGCGATCTCGAGCAGGACGTCGGTCGTCTCGTCCGAACAGCCCGAATGCTCGCCGCCCATGATGCCGGCAATGTCATGCACGCCGCTGTCGTCGGCGATCACGGTCATCTCGCCATCGAGCGTGTAGCTCTTCTCGTTCAGCGCAACGACGGTCTCTCCATCGCGGGCGCGGCGGGCGACCACGGGACCGGAAAGCCTGGCCAGATCGTAGGCATGGGCCGGGCGGCCGTGGCCAAGCATGAGATAATTGGTGATGTCGACCAGCGCCGAAATCGGACGCTGACCTGCCGAGAGCAGCTGGTCCTGCAGCCACTGCGGTGACGGGCCGTTCTTCACGCCCTTGATGACGCGGCCGTAGAAGGCTGGACAGCCTTCCGGATCGTCGGTGCGGATCTCGACCGGGCACGGGAACGTGCCTTCGACAGGCTCCACCTTCATCGGCTTGAGCGTGCCGAGACCGGCCGCGGCCAGATCGCGGGCAATGCCGAAGAGGCCCATGCAGTCGGGCCGGTTGGGCGTGATCGCCACTTCGATGATCGGGCTGGCGCCGTGATAGGCGGCGAAATCGGTGCCGACCGGCGCATCTTCGGGCAGTTCGATGATGCCGTCGTGGTCATCGCCCAGCTCCAGCTCGCGCGTGGAGCACATCATCCCGTTCGATTCGACGCCGCGCACGGCGGCAACCTTGAGCACCATGCCGTTGGCCGGAACCGTCGCGCCGGGCAGGCCCAGTACGCCGACGAGGCCGGCCCGCGCATTGGGCGCGCCGCAGACCACCTGAAGCGGATCGCCGTCTCCGGTATCGACCGTGAGCACCTGCAGCTTGTCTGCATCGGGATGACGCGCAGCGGTCAGGACCCTGGCGACGCGGAAGCCGGCGAGCCTGGCGGCCGGGTCTTCGATGGCTTCGACTTCAAGGCCGATGGCATTGAGCGTTGCCGCCACTTCCTCGACGGTCGCTTCGGTTTCGATGTAGCGCTTGAGCCAGGCGAGCGAGAATTTCATGTGTTCTTTCCTTCCGCTCAGGCCGGCGTACCGACGCCGCCCGAGAGGGTCGGCACGTCGAGGGCGGAGAATCCGTAGTGAGAGAGCCAGCGAACGTCGCCATCGAAGAAGGCGCGCAAGTCGTCCATGCCGTATTTCAGCATGGCAAGTCGATCGACGCCGGTACCGAAGGCAAAGCCTTGCCATTCGTCGGGATCGAGCCCACCGGCCTCGATGACGCGGCGATTGATCATGCCCGAACCGAGCACTTCCATCCAGGCGTGCCCCGGCGCATCGCCCGATCCGCCCACGACGCGGCGGCCGCCTTCATAGGCATAGCCCACGTCGACTTCGACCGAAGGCTCAGTGAAGGGGAAGTAGCTGGGACGCAGGCGCAGGACGATGTCGTCACGCTCGAAGAAGGCCTTGAGGAAAGTTTCGAGCGTCCACTTGAGGTGTCCCAGGTGGATGCCCTTGTCGATCACGAGGCCTTCGATCTGGTGGAACATGGGCGTATGGGTGGCATCGCTGTCCGAGCGATAGACACGGCCCGGCGCGATCACCCGCAGCGGCGCACCTTGTGCGATCATCGAACGGATCTGCACCGGCGAAGTATGCGTGCGCAGCAGCATCTCGCGCCCGTCCTCGTTGTGATCGGGGAAATAGAAAGTGTCGTGCATCGCACGCGCCGGATGGCTCTCGGGCATGTTGAGCGCGGTGAAGTTGTGCCAGTCGTCCTCGATTTCGGGGCCAGTGGCAACGGCAAAGCCCATGTCGGCGAAGACTTCGGCCAGTTCGTCCATGACCTGCGAAACCGGGTGCACCGATCCGCGCGGCTGGTCGGGCGCGGGCAGCGAGAGATCGATGGTCTCCGAAGCGAGGCGGGCGTCGAGGGCGGCGGTTTCGAGCGCTTCCTTGCGCGAGGTCAACGCCTCGGTCACGCTTTCGCGCAAGCCGTGGATCTTGGGACCTTCGGTCTTGCGTTCATCCGGGCTCATCTTGCCCAGGGTCTTGAGCAGGCCGGAGATCGAGCCCTGCTTGCCCAGAAACTCGACGCGCAGCGCCTCCAGCGTATCGAGATCGGATGCCCCCGCTATCCGCGAGAGCGCCTCCTGGCCGGTTGCTGCGTAGTCCACGTGTCGTCTGCCTGCTGCGTTGCTGGTATCGAGCCGCGGTCCTTAGGCAGGTCAGCCGCGAATCGCAACGAAAGAGCAGGATAGCGCGGCGCGAAGGCGCAATTCTTCACAAGTCGGGCTTGATCCCGTGCCAGCTCGCACCTTCCTTCAACTCGCGTGCGACTTCGCGGGCATAGCGCGTGCGTTCACGGATGACCGGCTCGACGACCGGCTTGGACAATTGCCCGTATTCCGAGGGGGTCATGCCCATGAATTCCCGGAAGTCGCGCACGAACTGCGCCTGGTCATGATAGGCCGCGTCCATTGCCCCCATCCACTTCAGGGTCGGGTCGACGGTGAAGTCGGTAAGGCTGCGCAGGAAACGCTGCCGGCGCAGCAAGGTCTTGGGGGAGAAGCCGAAGGCCCGTTGGCACAGGCGCTCCAGCGTGCGGCGGCTGACGCCCGACCGCTCTACCAGCTCCGGCACCGTATCGATCTCCGGATCATACAGCGCCTCATAGACTTCGGCGATGCTGCGGGCAGAAGGGTCGCGAAGCGGCTCGAGCCCGTCGAAAAAGCCGGTGAGGCGGTCAAGTTCGCCTTGCCTGTCCGGCTCGGGACCGAACAGTGCTTCGGCCAGGGGCCTGAACTTTGCGAATGCGGGATCGGTCATGCCATCGGCCAGCCGATTGGCATATTCGTGCGCGGGTGCCCCGACCAGCAGGGCCCAGCCAAGCGGATGAAGCAGGACGCCCCACTGGCGAATGGTCCCCGTCCGCAGGTACGCCTCCTGCGTGCGCGGCCCGGAGACGGAGAAAGTCGCCTTGCCCAGGGCCTGTCCGCCGCGCGTGGCGCCGCCGACCAGCGGCACGTGATTGAAGCGCAGGGTGGCCCAGTCAGGGAACATGAAATCTTCGATGAAGCCGTCCCCTTCGACTTCGATCTCGATGAGGAACACACCCGCGAAATAGCGCTGCAACCTCGGAGAGGTACTCATGTATTCCGCAGTTACCTTGCAGGACGGGGGCATCCTTTCAAGCTCCTCGCTGAACCGGCAAACCTAAAGCAAAGATGTCAACACGCAAGAAAATGGGCGCGGATTCATGCATCCACGCCCATTATCCAAATCTCGGTCCGGGCCAATGGCCCGGGTGGAAAGCGATTTCCGATCAGGCCGGAAGCGCTTCCTTCGCCTGCTTGATCACCGCCGAGAAAACCGAGCCCTCGTTCATGGCGAGGTCGGCCATCGACTTGCGGTCGAGTTCGATACCGGCGAGCTTGGCGCCGTGAATGAACTGCGAGTAGGTCAGGCCTTCGGCGCGGACGGCAGCGTTGATACGCTGGATCCAGAGCGCGCGGAAAGTCCGCTTCTTAACCTTGCGGTCGCGATAGGCGTACTGGCCGGCCTTTTCGACGGCCTGGCGAGCGACGCGGATCGTATTCTTGCGGCGACCGCGGTAGCCCTTGGCCTGGTCCAGAATACGCTTGTGCTTGGCGCGGGTGGTAACACCCCTCTTGATACGGCTCATCGGTCAGTACTCCTCAGTTGAGCCCGTAGGGCGCCCACTTCTTGATCGTCTTGGCATCGGCGTCGGAAATGACCTCGGTGCCGCGATTCTGGCGGATGTACTTGCCGTTATGGCTGATCAGGCGGTGACGCTTGCCGGCAACGCCGTGCTTCACCTTGCCGGTGGCGGTGAGCTTGAAGCGCTTCTTGACGCCGCTCTTCGTCTTCAACTTGGGCATTTTCGACTCCTTTTCAGGGACACGTCGCACCAGCCGTGGCAGCCCTTCATGGCCAGACCAGCACGCCGAATCCCCGTCGCGGAGATTCGACCGTGTCGATTGAAGGTCGCGCCCTTAGTGGGAAGATCGCGGCAAGGCAAGCGCGAAGACGCCGCCGAGTGGTGCTCAGGCCCCGCCACGCAACGTGGTGAAGGCACTCAACCGGCTTTCCTCCAACCACGCAAGGTAATCGCCGCCAGCTATCGGGCGGGCATGAACAGGAAGCGATATCCGCCAGAGATAGACCTGTGCCGCGACCCGCGCGCCATTGCCGAGACGCACCGGCAGTGCGGCGCGGCGGTACTCGGCGCCTTCATAGCGGTCGAGCAGCGAAAGTTCACCGGGCGCAAGTTCGAGCTCACACAAGGTACCGCGCACGCGCTGCGCCGAGGCAGCCGGGACCAGCGCGGGAAACCAGCCGTTGCTGCCGCGGATCGCATGGATCTGTCCCGGGAGGCTCGCTACTGCGCTGGCATGGCAGCGCGCGGCGATCCACGCGCCCATTCGGGTTCCCGCTTGGGGTTGAAGCGTGCCGTAAACGAAGAGCCTCAGCCGCGTCACTTTCGCGCGCCGCAACCGATCAGTGATGGCAGGCCATGGCCTCGACCACGTCTTCCAGCCGCGCCGGATCGCCAATGGCCAGGACATGGCCTTCGGACTGCGCATGGAGCGGTTCACCGTTCCAGTCGCACATCGTTCCGCCTGCACCTTCGACCACAGGCACAAGTGCAGCCCAGTCGTGCAGCTTGAGTCCGGCCTCGCAGACGAGATCGATCTGCCCAGAGGCAAGAAGGCCGTAGTTGTAGCAGTCACCACCCATCATCATGCGCTTGTGATCGGTACGGGCGGCCAGCGCCATGAAGTGCTCGCCCTGGTGGTCATCGAAGTACTGGGGGCCGGTCGTGGCAAGCATGGCATCGGAAAGTTCCCGGCACGGACGCGTGCGCACCTCGCGACCGTTGAAAGTCGTCGCCAGCCCGCTTGCACCGACCCAGCGTTCGCGCAGGATCGGCTGGTCGATCACCCCGAGAACAGGCCAGCCGTCGACCAACAGCGCGATCAGGGTGCCAAAGATCGGGCGCCCCGCGATAAACGAGACTGTGCCATCAATCGGGTCGAGCACCCAGGTCCGGCCCGAGGACCCGGCTTCGGTGCCGAATTCCTCGCCGACGATCTCGTCGCGTGGCACTTCCGCCTTGAGGATCCGGCGCATGGCCTCTTCGGCGGC
The DNA here is from genome assembly GCF_017312445.1 of Novosphingobium sp. PY1. Taxonomy (NCBI): domain Bacteria; kingdom Pseudomonadati; phylum Pseudomonadota; class Alphaproteobacteria; order Sphingomonadales; family Sphingomonadaceae; genus Novosphingobium; species Novosphingobium sp. PY1. The sequence goes on from NZ_BLTI01000003.1 coordinate 191,747, forward strand.
GCGGTCGGCCACCGTAACCGGCGAGGCATCGGCCTTGCGCTCGGCATCGAGCCTGGAGCGGAAATGCGGACGGATGGCATCTCCGGCGGCATCTGCCAGCCGCAGGGCAAGGGCGAGGTCCTGATCGATCTTCATGGACATCCTGTGCCCGCAGCTTTCCGGACTGGTCAAGCGACAATGTCTTAACTTCAGCACCTGTAAGAAAATTGCAGGTCGGTTAGAAGGAATGTATAGATTTCCTCCATTGCGGGACTTGGAGCAGCATCGTATTTCATGGTTAAGGGGTTTTAACTTAACGAAAGAGGGGCATGCATCGCAAGAAACGTCCGGCCGTGGATACATCCATAGCGCCGGAACAGGGGGTGACCAGCGGAGGCCAGCCCCTTTCCTATAACCGAGCTCCCGCGCCGGACCTGGCTCCGTGGGTGGGTCGTCTCTATGTGACAAAAGTTACGGCTCCCGAGGACTATCAGTTGTCCTGCGGGCTGTTCAACGACACCGCTTGCGTGCGAATCCAGCTTGCCGGCGACTGGAAGGCGGTGACGGCTACCGGCCCCGAACAATACGGCAAGGCCGCACTGTTCTTCGGCCCTCAGTCCCGGCGCATGCCCGTCACGGTGACCGGCAGCTTCACGAGCGTCGGCCTGATCCTGCGCCCGGGCGCCTGCCTCACGCTGCAGGGCCTTCACGTCCGCGAGTTCGTGGACCGCCTGGTCCTGACCGACGAGGTCAAAACGCCCTCGGCCAAGATCCTCTCCCGCATCGACCCCGACGGGAGCCCTGAAGACTGGCTGCAGCAACTGGAAGAGATGGTCCGGCAACGGATCGAGCAGATCGATGCGAAGCAGCCCGACCCTATCATTTCCCGATTCGAGGAACTGGCGTTCAGCAACCCCAACATCGCAGTCGCGCAGGCAGCGCGCGATTGCGGTGTCGAGCGCCGCAAGCTTGAACGCATGGTCAGCCGCGACTTCGGCATGTCACCCAAGCAAGTGCTGCGGCGCGCCCGCGCGCTCGACATGGCCAGCCATTTGCGCGGGGTGGCGGACCGGAACGAAGGCGACGAGATCGCGCTGCGCTATTACGACGAGAGCCACCTCATCCACGAGTTCACCGAACTGTTCGGAATGTCGCCCCGCCAGTTCCAGAGCACGCCGCAGCCGATCCTGACCCTGGCGCTGGAATCGCGACAGGCTCGCAGGCTGGAAGCGCTAAAGCGGCTCCAACCCGGAGAAGACAGGCCCTGGGCCTGACCGGACTGCGCCGCTTCCGCAGCGCCAGCCCTTCATCATGCGATCACAAGCGGATCGGCCTCAGTCGAAGAGGCTGGAAACCGAGCTTTCGTCGGCGATACGGCGAATCGCCTCACCGATCAGCGGGGCGATGGTCAGGATGCGGATGCGATCCGATTCGCGCGCTGCATCGGTAGCCTGGATCGAATCGGTGATTACCAGTTCCTTGAGCGCGGAATTGTTCACGCGCGAAACCGCCGCGCCCGAAAGCACGCCGTGGGTAATGTAGGCCGTCACGCTGACCGCGCCCTCGTCCATCAGCGCCTGCGCCGCATTGCACAGAGTGCCGCCCGAATCGATGATGTCGTCGATCAGGATGCAGGCGCGGCCCTTGACGTCGCCGATGATGTTCATGACTTCCGACTGGCCCGGACGATCGCGGCGCTTGTCGACTATGGCCAGCGGCGCATTGTCGAGACGCTTGGCCAGCGCGCGGGCGCGAACCACGCCGCCGACGTCGGGCGAGACCACCATAAGCGACTGGTCGCCGTAGCGGGCCTGGATGTCGGCCGCCATGACCGGCGCTGCGAAGAGGTTGTCGGTCGGGATATCGAAGAAGCCCTGGATCTGCCCGGCGTGCAGGTCGACCGAGAGAACGCGGTCGGCCCCGGCCTCGGTGATCAGATTGGCAACGAGCTTCGCCGAGATCGGCGTGCGAGGTCCCGGCTTACGGTCCTGGCGGGCATAGCCGAAGTAGGGAACGACCGCGGTAATCCGCTTGGCCGAAGCACGGCGCAGCGCATCGATGCCGATCAGCAGTTCCATCAGATTGTCGTTAGCCGGAAAGCTCGTCGGCTGGACGACGAAGACGTCTTCGCCGCGCACGTTCTCATGGATTTCGACGAAGATTTCCTCGTCGGCGAAACGCCGGACGCTGGCATCGGTTAGCGGCAACTCCAGATAGCCCGCGATAGCGCGTGCAAGCGGAAGGTTGCTGTTGCCGGACATGATCTTCATCGCGAATCCCCGAGACGGCCGATAGTTTTTGGGCTGATGGCGCAGGCCTCTAGCCATGCGTCATGCGATTGCAATAGAGCGCGGCAGGTTTTTCTCCCCCGCCACAAGCAGCAAGGCCGGACCCGCGCCAACGGACCCGGCCTAACTGCCTGAATCGTCTGGACGACGCGATCAGTGGCGGTGTTCGCCCTTGATCCAGCGAACCGTCCCTGAACTTGCGCGCATGACGACGCTTTCAGTGGTCATCTTGCCGCCCTTGAGGCGCTTCACACCATCGAGCAGCGACCCGCTGGTCACGCCGGTCGCCGCGAAGATGCAATCCCCCTTGGCCAGTTCGCCGAGCGTGTAGATCTTGTTCAGGTCCTCGATACCCCACTTGCGCGCACGCGCCCGCTCATCGTCGTTGCGGAACAGCAGGCGGCCCTGCATCTGCCCACCCACGCAGCGAAGCGCAGCGGCGGCGAGGACGCCCTCGGGCGCGCCGCCCGAGCCCATGTAAACGTCGATGGTGGTCGTCTCGTCGGTAACCGCGATCACGCCGGCAACGTCGCCATCGGGAATGAGCTGGATGCCGCAGCCGATGGCGCGCAGCTCCTCGATCAGGTCTGCATGGCGAGGACGGTCGAGCACGCACACGATGATCTCGTGCGGATCGACGCCCTTTGCCGCAGCGATCGACTTGATGTTCTCGGTCGGCGTCTTGTCGAGGTCGATCACGCCCTCGGGATAGCCCGGCCCCACGGCAAGCTTTTCCATGTAGACATCCGGCGCGTTGAGCAGGCCGCCTTCTTCGGCGGCAGCCAGGACGGCCAGCGCATTCGGTCCGGCCTTGGCCGTGATCGTGGTGCCCTCAAGCGGATCGAGGGCGATGTCGATCTTCGGCCCACGATCTGGAGCGCCGCCGACCTTCTCGCCGATGAATAGCATGGGAGCCTCGTCACGCTCTCCCTCGCCGATCACGACAGTCCCGTCGATATAAAGTTCGTCAAAAGCCTTGCGCATGGCCTCAACGGCGGCATGATCGGCGGCTTTCTCATCACCGCGACCAATGAGTTCGGAAGCGGCAATGGCTGCCGCCTCAGTAACGCGCACCATTTCGAGAACGAGAACGCGATCGAGAACTTTACTTGCAGGAGTTTTCTTGTCGGACATGTTCACTCCGGATTAATCCGAGGAGGAAAGGTTCGGCCCGCTTAGACAGAGGAATTGAAATTGTCGAGAAGTTGGCCGTTCGTTTTCGTGCTGTTTGCATGTGCACCCATCCCGGCAACTGCACAGGTGAGCGAAGCCGACCGGGAACTGGCGGAAAGAATGATGGCACGCGGCCGGATAACGCAGGACAAGCTGACCAATCGCTGCTCGACGCCGGAACGACGCGGCGACATCGTCGTCTGCGCTCCCAAGCAGGACGAGTTTCGCATGCCGTCCACCGCCGACAGCGATCCCAATTCCAAGGAAGCGCTCGACGATGGGCAGCTTCGCGCGCCCGATGTTGCCGGGAACGGCATCTTCAAGGGCAAGGCGACGATGGGTTTCGGCAGCGTAACCCAGCCCTATATCATCGATCTTTCGTCGATCCCGAAGGCCCCGGAAGGCTCCGACGCTGACAAGATCGCCAAGGGCGAAATGCGCGCCAACTGAAGACATGACGAAGAATCGGCGCGCTAGACTGCGCCCGAAACCCCGATCCGCCGCGCAATCAGTTGGCGATGATCTGCATTACCAGCGGCTGGCCCGCCAGGCTGTCCGAGCCATCGAGAATGCGCATTGCCTCGGTAACGGCCGACTCCGGACCTTCATGGGTGACAACGGCGATGATCACTTCGCCGGCGTCGTCCGACGGCGCCTTCTGGATCAGGCTCTCGATCGAGACGCCGGCATCGCGCATGGCGGCGGTGATCTCGGCAAGCACGCCCGGACGGTCATGGACGATGAAGCGCAGGTAGGATCGGCCGAACCGATGGCCGGTCGGCGCCGGTGCAATGTCCTCAAGCTCGCTTGCGGGCATCGAGAAAGCCGCGCCCTTTTCGCCGCGGGCGATGTCGATAATGTCGGCAACCACGGCGCTGGCCGTCGGTCCGTCGCCAGCACCGGCCCCCTGGAACAGCAGGCGCCCCATGAAATTGCCTTCGGCGACGACGGCATTGGTAGCCCCGTCGACATGCGCGAGCGGGTGGTCGATCGGGACCAGATGCGGCCGCACCCTCTGGAACAGGCCGACCCCGCCATCGAGCCGGTCGATCTCGGCCATGCCGATCAGGCGGATGACGTAACCCAGCGAGCGGGCCTGCTCGATGTCAGCAGCCTTGACCGGCGAAACGCCCATGGTTTCGACGGCATCGAAACGCAGGCGCGAACCGAAGGCGATGGCGGCGAGGATCGACAGCTTGTGCGCGGCGTCGATGCCTTCGATGTCGAAGGTCGGATCGGCCTCGGCATAACCCAGGCGCTGCGCTTCCTCGAGAACGTCGGTGAAATCGCGGCCCGTATCCTCCATCGTGGAGAGGATGTAATTGCAGGTTCCGTTGAGAATGCCATAGACGCGCTCGATCTTGTTCGCAGCGGCGCCTTCGCTCAGGCCCTTGATCACCGGAATACCGCCCGCGACCGCGGCTTCGAACTTGAGGGCGACGCCGGCACCCTCTGCCGCCGAGGCCAGCTCAAGGCCGTGGTGCGCGATCATCGCCTTGTTGGCGGTGACCAACCCCTTGCCATTGCCGATCGCCTTGCGAGCGAGGGACAGCGCCGGACCATCGGAGCCGCCGACCAGTTCCACGACGACATCGACGTCCTCGCGCGCGGCAAGCGCGGCCGGATCGTCTTCCCAGGTGTACTGCGTCAGGTCGACGCCGCGATCCTTGGTACGGTCGCGCGCGCTCACCGCGGCAATGCGAATCGGACGCCCTGCACGGCGGGCAATGAGCTCCGCATTGGTCTCGATGAGACGGACGACGCCGGTACCGACGGTACCCAGACCTGCAAGCGCGATATTGAGCGGTTCTACCATGGACTTCCCTTTCGGGAGCGCGCCCTAGGCGAGGCGGGGCGGAATTGCCAGTACCTTCCCGCTACTATGCTCAATCTTGGCCTACCCGCAACCTTGGCGCAGACAGACGATACCTGCGCCATTCGGAAGCGGCGGCGCCCTCAGCCGCCCTGACCCAGCGTGCGGCGGCACACCCCCAATTCGCCCAGCACCATGCGGTAATCGGATTCGGCCTGGCGCCGGGCCGCGAAACCTTCGGATACGTTGGCCTTCGGCGGCAGGGTGTTGGGCAGGAAGCAGGCGAGGCGGTACCATTCGAGCGTATCGCGCCTGGGCGGATTGCCGACATCGGCGATCAGTTCGGAAAAGGAAGCTCCCCAGATCGGCGGCTGCCCCGGCTCATGGCGCACGGTGATCGACGCTGCGGAACCGTCCTTGGTCGACAGGAATATCTGGGTTTCCCCCTGCCCGGCCAGCGTTCCGGGCACGTACAGGATCTCGCGGACCCCGGCCACCTTCGCCGGAGCATCCGGCGAGACGAGAGCCTGGAGCACCCGGCGCACTTCGGCGTCGGCCTGCGGCGTCCAGAGCTGTTGCGCCTCGGGCGCGACAAGCTGGATCTCGCCGGGCCGCCCCTCTACCGCACGTGCGAAAAGAAGGACGTCCTGCTTCTTCAGATTGGGAGCCTTGCCACGCGCATCGAGCGGCAGGTCGACGAGATAGGCAACCGATTCGCCGAGCGGCGTCGAGCCGGTCAGCAAAGCCTTGGTATCGGCCTGAACGTAGAAACGGGCCAGGCCGGGCTTGAGGCCGGGAGCCCTTTCGTCGGCCACCCGCACCATCTTTCGAATCTGCGCGTGGATCACCAGACCTGACGAATCAGCTAGGTCGGCGATGTCGGCGTAAGTCACGCCGGCAGGCGCAGCTGCGCTTTCCTGCGCGATCGCGGGAAGAGCTTGCGAAGCGAGCAATATCCCTGCGACGCCAGTCGCAAGTACGCGCAATTTGGATGACATGAGACGATATCTCCGTAGAAAGAACGGCCTGTATAGGCTTGTCGATTGACAGGCTCAAAATCGCTTGGCGATAATTTCATCTGAATGGGGCTGAATTGACGGTTAACCTCTGCCACGCTCATAAGACATTGCGTAGGGGGGGCTTCACCGCTAAGGAAGCTCGCAAAACGGGGCAAAAATAAAAAATAGCCCCTCGGCCCGGACCCCCGTTGCACCGTCTGCGGGTTAAGGGTTGTCAGCCGTCAGGGTGGGTAATTTAAGTTTCGTCATGGGTTTCGCAACTGCGAAGGCCATGGTCGCCCTTGGATTCGTCCGGGGCTTGGTAATGGAGTGATGCGTCTGAATGGCTTACGCTGACCAGCAAATGAGCGGTAATAAGATTACCGCGCTTGTCATTGTCGCGCTGATCCACGTCTTCGTCGGCTATGCGCTAGTCACGGGCCTCGCCTACGAGGCGGCGAAGAAGGTCATCAACAAGGTGACCACCGTGGACATCAAGGAAGAGAAACCCAAGGAGGAAGAGCCGCCACCGCCGCCTCCGAAACAGGAAAATGTGCCGCCGCCGCCCATTGTGGCGCCGCCGCCGCCGATCAACATCGCTCCGGCCCCGCCGCCGGTGCAGACTGTGATCACCCCGCCGCCGCCGCCGCCGGTGGTCATCCAGACCGCAGCGCCGCCGCCGCCGCCGCCGCCATCCAAGTCCAAGGGCGCCACGCCCAAGGGCATGAACAGCTGGGCAGCCCGCATTCAGGCCAACTATCCGACCCGCGCCGCTCGTGAAGAGCGTGAAGGTCGCGTTGGCGTGCGAGTGTCCATCAACGCGGACGGCAGGGTGTCCTCCTGCTCGGTCACGAGCTCGAGTGGCAGCCCGGACCTGGACGAAGCAGCATGTGACGGCATGACCCGTTACGCTCGTTTCAACCCGGCCCTCGACACCGCGGGTAATCCGACGACGGATACGTATTCGACCGCGATCGTCTACAAGCTCAACTAACTCCTGTACGGCAGGGTCCCATGCGGACCCAGGCCAACTCCTGCATTCTTCTTGAGAGGTAAAATCGCATGCTTATCGTTGACATCCTCGCCGCTGCCGGCGAAGCCGCCGCGCCTCAGAACAAATTCGGTTTCGCAGAAGCCCTCGAGCAGGGCGGCTTCATCGCCTACGCGACCGTGATCATTCTCGGCATTATGTCCTTCGGTTCGTTCTACATCCTGTTCACCAAGTGGTTCGAACAGTCGAAGATCCTGCGCCAGTTCAACACTGTCCGCACCAGCTTCTGGAAGGCCCCCACCCTGCGTGAAGGCGCCGCCAAGCTCGAAAAGAACAGCGCATGGCGCCAGCTCGTCGACGACGGCATCGCCGCTGAAGACCAGCACGCCAAGATGACCGATTCGCTCGAAGCCCACGACTGGCTGCACGGCTCGCTCGCTCGCTCGGAATCGACCATCAACGCACGTCTCGCTTCGGGTCTGCCGTTCCTCGCCACCGTCGGCGCAACTGCACCGTTCATCGGTCTGTTCGGTACCGTCGTCGGCATCTACCGCGCTCTGATTGCCATCGGCATCGCCGGTTCGGCCTCGATCGACAAGGTCGCCGGTCCGGTCGGTGAAGCTCTGATCATGACCGCGCTGGGTCTGCTCGTCGCCGTTCCCGCCGTTCTCGCCTACAACTACCTGCAGAGCCGCAACAAGCGCATTGCGGAAATGCTGACCGGCTTCTCGAACGACGTTCTCGCGAACATCAACTCGAAGGGTGCCGTCAAGCCCGCCATGGCCACTGCTCCGGCGAAGGCTGCTCCGGCCAAGCCGGCCGCCGCTCCGGCCAAGTCGTAAGACGCTAGGAACGCGGCAGGTACTCAAGCTGCCGCGTTTTCGGGGCCCAAGGCGACGGAGCGATGCATGCGTGTCCGTCGCCTCCCCAGGGCAACGCTAGGATTAGGATAAGACTATGGCGATATCCACGGGCGGAGGCGGTGCAGACTCACCGATGTCCGACATCAACACGACGCCGCTCGTCGACGTCATGCTGGTGCTTCTGATCATCTTCCTGATCGCGGTTCCGGTCGCGATCCAGACGATCGAAAAACTGCACATTCCGATCATCAAGTCGGTCGAATCGAAGGACAAGGTCGAGAACCTGCTCCTCACCGTTTCGACCACCGACGATGGCGGACGCAGCGCTGGTGAACCCGGGTACACGGGCGCGTCGCGCAATGGCGAGTGCCGCGTCTACTTCAACAATATCACACCGGTCACTGCGGAAGAACTGCGCGACCGTGCCTTCAAGCGCCTCGACTCGATCGTGAAGCGCGAAGGCGGCGCCGAGGCCCTGATGAAGAATCCGGACCTCATCCCGCAGGTGCACATCCGCGGCGACGTGAACGCCCCGTGGCGTTGCATTGCCGGTGCGATCTACAACGTCCAGATCTCGGGCTACCCGACGGTCGGGTTCATCTCGAACCCCGTCGACCCGAACGCCTGACGTTCGTACAGGAACAGGAGTAACACCCCATGGCAATGTCAGGCGGCAAGGATGATGGCGCCCCGATGATGGAAATGAACACGACGCCGTTGATCGACGTCATGCTCGTGCTCCTCATCATGTTCATCATCACCATCCCGGTTGCGACCCACTCGATCGACATCGATCTGCCGGTCGCGACTCCCCCGGACTCGACGCCTCCGCCGGTCGACCCGGTCCGCAACAAGGTCGTCCTCACCTCGGACGACAAGATCATGTGGAACGGCAACCAGATCGACGGCGCGACCCTGCAGCGCCTGCTCGTGGATACGACCAACATCGATCCCGAGCCGGAACTGCAGTTCCAGCCGGAGCCGCAGGCCAGCTACGATCTCTCGGCCAAGGTGCTGCAGGTGATCAAGGCTTCGAAGGTTTCGAAGTTCGGCTTCGTCGGCAACGAACAGTACGCTGAATTCGGCAAGTAAGTCGAAACCGGCGGATCCCTCAAGGATCACGGAAAGGGGCGGAGAGATCCGCCCCTTTTTTCATGCGCGCAAGAAACGTCCCGGCATCGGCGACACGCCCATCTATTCATCCCCCATCTATTCATCGAGCGCCGGATCGAGCCGCATGGCAAGCGAGGCCAGGCTCTCCGCTTCATGCAGGAGTTCGTCATCCGCCGCGCCCGAGGGCAGGCTCTCGCGCCCGATCATCGAGAGCACGGGAACCGACAGGGGGCTGATCCGGTCGAGCCGGATATGATCGATCTCTCGCGCCGCCCGGTCGAGAACGTCCGCCACGCGCGCCACGTCGGTCATGCGTGAGCGGGCATCGGCCCAGGCAGCCTCGATCAGCAGGTGGTCGGGCTCGTACTTGCGCAGGACGTCGTAGATAAGATCGGTCGAGAAGGTCACCTGTCGCCCCGACTTGCGCTTGCCAGGATGTTGCCGCTCGACGAGGCCGGAGATGACCGCGACTTCGCGGAAGGCGCGGCGCAACAGGTAGGACTGCTGAACCCAATCGACGAATTCGTCCGTAAGGATGTCCGGTGAAAGCAGCACCGCCGGATCTTCCACCGGCTTTAGGCCCCAGATCGACAGTGCGTAGTCCGTCGCGACAAACCCGAGAGGGCCGAGCCCGCGATCCTCCATGCGCCGCGTCACCAGCATCCCGAGCGACTGGTTCGCCGGCCAGCCTTCGAAAGTATAGTACGTCGTGTAGGCCAATCCGCGATGGGGGAAGCTCTCGACCAGAAGACGTCCTGGAGCCGGCAGGTGCGAACGCCAGTCCTGCACTTCGAGCCATTCGCGCACGTCATCGGGAAAGCGCGCCCAGCCCGCGCGGTCTGCCAGCATCTCACGGACCCGATCCGCCAGATGGGTCGAAATCGGCATGCGCTGGCCCATGTAACTGGGGATCGTCGCCGAACGCTTCGCCGCCCGGACGACAAGGTCGAGATCCTTGAGCGATTCCACTTCGAGATCCATCCCGGCAAAGCGGAAGGTATCGCCCGGCTCCAGGCTCGCGCCGAAGCCCTCCTCCACCTTGCCCAGCGAGCGCCCGTTGCGGAAGCGCACATCCAGCATCTCGGCATCGACGATGATCCCGGCGTTGAGCCGGTGGCGCGCCGCGTGCTCGGGATGGGTCAACCGCCAGGTGCCGTCCCGGTCCTTCAAGATCCGGCGAAAGCGGTCGTAGGAGCGCAGTGCGTAGCCCCCGGTCGCCACGAAATCGAGCACCCGGGCGAAGATCCCCTCGTCGACCCATGCATAGGCCTGGGTGGAGCGTACTTCGGACAGGACGTCTTCCTCCCGAAACGGACCGGAACAGGCAATGGCCATGACGTGCTGGGCCAGGACGTCCAACCCGCCCGGACGGAACCCCTCGCCATCGCGCCGGCCTTCACGCACCGCCTCCTGCGCGGCGAATGCCTCGAAGAACTCGAAGCGGTTGCCCGGGACCAGTATGGCCTCGCTCGGGCTGTCGAGACGGTGGTTGGCCCTGCCGATGCGCTGCAGCAGCCGAGAGGAGCCCTTGGGCGCCCCCATCTGGACGACAAGGTCGATATCGCCCCAATCGATGCCGAGGTCGAGACTGGCCGTGCAGACGAGCGCCCGCAACTCGCCCCGCGCCATCGCGCCCTCGACCTTGCGACGTGCCTCCTTCGACAGGGAACCGTGATGGATGCCGATGGGCAGCTTGTCCTCGTTGGCATCCCAGAGGCACTGGAAGATGTACTCGGCAAGGAACCGCGTGTTGGTGAACACCAGCGTCGTGCGGTGGCCGCGGATCTTTTCGTAGAGCTGGTCGATCGCCCATGTCGCCGCATGCCCGCTCCAGGGAATGCGCTCGTCGCGCGGGAGCAGGATCGAAACATCGGGTTCGGCCCCGGCTTCGCCCGCGACAAGCGCGACCGTATCGATGTCGCCCCAGGGTGCCAGCCAGCCGCGATAGGCATCCGGATCCGCCAGGGTCGCCGAAAGCGCCGCGCGCTGCATCGCGGGCGCCAGTGCCTGCAGCCGCGCGAGCGAGAGCGCCAGCAGATCGCCGCGCTTGCCCGTGGCGAAGGCGTGCACCTCGTCGATCACCACCCGCTGCAGGGTCGAGAACAGCTCCGGCGCCTCGGGGTAGCTCAACAGCAGCGAAAGCGATTCCGGTGTCGTCAGCAGGACATGCGGCGGGCGGGCGCGCTGGCGGGCCTTGCGGTCCGAAGGCGTATCGCCGCTGCGGGTCTCGATCCGGATCGGCAGACCGATTTCCTCAACCGGGGTGACAAGGTTGCGCTGCACGTCGTGTGCCAGCGCCTTGAGCGGAGAGACGTAGAGCGTGTGGAGACCCTCTGCAGGCTTCATCCCTCCCAACCGCGACGGGCAGAAGGCCGCCAGCGTCGGCAGAAACCCTGCAAGGGTCTTGCCGGCCCCGGTATCGGCCACGAGCAGCGAATGGCGCCCCTCGCCCGCAGCCGCAAGCATGTCGGCCTGATGGCGCCGGACGCGCCAGCCGCGAGCTTGGAACCATTGCGCAATCTCGGGCGGGACTCCCGCTTGCTCACTCATTCCTGGTCTGTCCCGGCACGGCTCATCGTGTCTGCAGCATAGCGTTCCCCACTGGAAATGCAGCGGGAACTCTCCCGGTTCCGGCATGTCCCTCTTGCGACACCTTCCGCGATCTTCGAAGAAGGCCGAAGCGACGCCCCGGGGAGGTGTAATGATAGCGATTGCCGACACCGATCACCTGACCGCCGCCGGTGTCGGTCTCGCACTGGGGTTGCTTGTGGGCCTGCAGCGCGGCTGGGCCCTGCGCGACCGTCCGGAAGGCTCGCGCTTCGCCGGGATCCGCACTTTCGCTCTCATCGGCCTGGGTGGCAGCCTCGCGGGCCTGCTTTATGCCAATGCCAAGGGTCCGGCCACGACGCTGCTGGTGGCGATCTGCGCGCTGGTGATCCTCGGGTACGAGCGAGCGACGCGCAACTCGCAGCGGATCGACGGCACCTCCGGCGTGGTCGCCCTGCTCACGCTCGCCTGCGGTTTTCTCGTAGGTACCGGAGAGGAACTGCTGGGCATCGTCATCGCGGTCGTGATGGTCCTCATCCTGGCCATGCGTACCCAGTTGCACGGCTGGATCGAGCGCCTGAGCGAAAAGGAGATGCTCTCCATCGCGCGCTTCGCGCTGATTGCACTCGTCATTCTTCCGCTGCTGCCGGACAAGTCGTTCGGCCCCTACGACGCATGGAACCCGCGCAAACTCTGGCTCGTCGTCGTGCTCGTCTCGGGCTTCTCCTTCGCGGGCTATTTCGCCGCACGCATCCTCGGGCCAACCCGCGGCATTCTCGCGACCGCGGCAGCCGGTTCGTTCGTTTCGTCAACGGCCGTCACCGCCTCGCTCGCCAACAAGCTGAAGGAAGGCACGCAGGGAACCATGATCGTGGCCGCCGGGATCTCGCTGGCGTCCGTGGTCATGTTCATACGCGTGCTCGCGCTCGTGAGTGTGCTGGCACCGCCGGCGCTGACCGAGCTGGCCCAAATCGTGGCCCCCGGCATGGCTGTCAGCCTCGCCCTGACCTTGTGGTACCTACGGCAATCGGCGCAGGAAAAGCGCGAAAAGGGCGGCCACGAAGTGGAGATGCGCAACCCTTTCGACATCGGGCCTGCCCTGCTCCTGACCGCGCTGGTCATGGCCCTGACGGTGGCGGCGCAATGGGTGCTCCAGCACTACGGCGACCGGGAACTGGCCATCGTCCTCGCATTGTCGGGGGCGCTGGACGTGGATTCCGCAATCATCACCCTGGGCAACCTGCCCGCAGGCACATTGGCACCGAGGACTGCAGGGCTTGTCCTTGCCGTACCGGTCGTCCTCAACACCCTGTTCAAGGCCTTCGTCGCCAGCAGCGTCGGGGGCTGGCACAAGGGCAAGCACGGCACTTTGCCCCTAATCGCCTGCGCCGTTCCGGTAACGGTAACCGCCCTGCTCATGATCTGACCTTGCAAGGTCCTGCAGGCTTGCAGTGCCTCGGCATCTTTCGAGAGGCGCAGGGGTGGATGCGCTTCAATTCCCCCGCGAAAGACCCGACATGGCAAGCTGTGCGTCGACCTCGGCGATGAGCCGCTCCAGCCCTTGCGCCGTCCCGCTTTCGGCGCGGGCGACCAGCACGTCCTGCGTGTTGGACGCCCGCAGCAGCCACCAGCCGTCCGGTGTCCTGACCCGTACACCATCGATCGCGACGAAATCCGCCCCCGCTTCGGCGAGGCGGCGGCGCACTTCCTCGACCGCCGCGAACTTGCGGCTCTCCTTGACATGGAAGCGCAGTTCGGGCGTGTTGAGCAGTCCCGGCATGGCGCCGCGCAATTCGGTGATCGAGCGCCCCAGCCGCACCGAAGCGGCCATCAACCGGACCGCGGCATAGAGTGCATCGTCGTAGCCATAGAAGTCATGCGCGAAAAAGACATGGCCGCTCATCTCTCCGGCCAGCGGTGCTCCCGTCTCGGCCATTTTCGCCTTCATCAGCGAATGCCCGGTCTTCCACATCAGCGGCTCACCGCCATGCCCGGCAATCGCGTCAAACAGGGCCTGCGACGCCTTGACGTCAGCGATGACGGTCGCCCCGGGCACCATGCGCAGCAGGTCTTCGGCAAAGATCATGAGCAGTTGGTCGCCCCAGATCGTCCGTCCCATGCCATCGACGACGCCGATGCGGTCGGCATCGCCGTCGAAGGCGATCCCGAAATCGAGGCCCTCGGCAGCGACCAGCGCCTTGAGGTCGACCAGATTGGCTTCCTCGGTCGGGTCGGGATGGTGGTTGGGAAAGGTGCCATCGACAGCAGTGAAGAGCAGGAAATGCTGCCCCGGCAAGCGCGCCGCCAGCTTTTCCAGCGCCGGCCCGGCAGCGCCGTTTCCGGCATCCCAGCCGATCCGCAGCGCGGACAGCGCCTCCCTGGGCACTTCGCCCAGTCCCTCGACGATGCGGGCGACGTAGGCATCGAGGACTTCGCGCAGCTCGACACTGCCTGCGCCTTCGTCCCAGTCCCCCGCCTTCGCCATGGCGCCGAGGCGGGCGATATCCGCACCGAAGAACGGCTTGCCTGCCAGCACCATCTTGAAGCCGTTGTGCCCGGGCGGGTTGTGGCTGCCGGTGATCTGGATGCCTGCGTCGATGTCCGCCCCTGTGGCTTCGGCAAAGTAGAGCATCGGCGTCGGCCCCAGGCCGATCTGCACGACATCCGCGCCGCTGCCCACGAGCCCCTCGACCAGCGCGGCCTCCAGCATCGGCGAACTGGTCCGACCGTCAAGCCCCACCGCGACCTTGCGCCCCCCGCAGCGACGCACGAGCGTGCCGAAGCTGCGACCGATGGCGCGGGCATCGTCGGGGCCCAGCGTCTCGCCGACCACCCCGCGAATGTCGTACTCGCGCAGGATCGTCGGGTCGAAGCGATGGCTCATGGCTGGGGGGTACTGTCCTGCGGCAGGTTGGCCAGCAGGATATCGCGCGCTTCGTTGGCTTCGTGGACCTTTTCGCTCGACCCGCCCCGATCAGGGTGCACTTGCGCGATCAGCCGCCGGTGCGCTTCGAGGATATCCTTGCGGCTGGCGCCTTCCGACACGCCCAGCAGGGCCCGGGCCCGCGCGCGCGGGAAGGCCTTGCCGCTGCGCTTGCGCGATTCCCATGGCCAGCGCCCGAAAGCCAGTTTCCAGACGATGCAGGCCAGCACTGCCAGCCACAGGAACTTCATGCCTGAGACGCGAGCTCGAGTTCGCCCTTGTCGCGGGCCGGCACCGGCAGATTCAGGCCGGCGACGAGGCTGCGCAGCTCCTGCCGGGCGACGAGATGGCTGGTGCCCAGTTCGCCCAGGTGCCCCTTGTCGAGCAGGGTCAGGCCCGAGGGAAACAGCTCACGGTAGATGACGCGTTCCGAAAGGCCGCTGGCGATGCGGAAGCCCACGCGCTTGGACAATTCCTTCAGGGCCTCGTCGAGACGGCGCATGTTGCGCGCCTCGACGTGCTGGACGCGGTTGCGCACCACCACCCAGTCCAACTCGCGCCGACCATCCTGGATCGTCTTCAATCCGCGCTTCTTGCGCGTTTCCCACATGAGCTCTGCATAGAAGGACAACTTCTTCACGCGGAAGCTCTCGCTCTCGACCTGGCCGATGAGGTCGAAATCGACGAAGCTGTCGTTCAGCGGGGTGACGAGCGTGTCCGCGGTCGTCGCCACGTGGCGGGCGAAGACATCGTCACGGCCGGGCGTATCGAAGATCAGGAAGTCGTAGCCCTCGGCGATTTCCTCGGAAAGCGCGTCGAGTTCGTTCACGTCGTCGCCATCGTAAACCGCAAAACGCGCGCCGGGCAGCGCGATCTCGCGTCGCTGTTCGGTTTCCACGCGGTTTTCCAGATAGCGGAACAGGGTGCGCTGGCGCGGATCGAGATCGATCGCGGCCACTTTCGCACCCTGATAGGCAAGGCCGATGGCTACGTGGACGGCGGTAGTGGACTTGCCGGTACCGCCCTTTTCGTTGGCGAAGACGATGCGATGCGCTGTCACGAGACCTGTGTTCGCTTTCCCTGTTGATGCGGGCTATTCACCCGGCCACCAAGTCAAATACATTGCCGCCCCCGGCGCGCTGCGGCTAATGGCCGGCGCGCCAGCCGGTCAAGGGCATCATATCGGAGCAGCCGTCAGCAATGCAAACCGTCCACAGACTTGATCCACTACGCCGTGCAGTCGACGCTCTGCGCACGCGTGGATCGCTCGCCCTCGTTCCGACCATGGGAGCGCTTCATGAAGGCCATCTGACACTCGTTCGCGAGGCCAAGTCCCGGGCGGACCATGTCGCGGTCTCGATCTTCGTCAACCCGCTGCAATTCAGCGCAGGTGAGGATCTCGATGCATATCCCCGCCAGTTGGAGCGCGATTCGGCACTGTTGCAGGCCGAAGGCGTTGACTTGCTGTGGGCGCCCACCGTCGATGCCATGTACCCGGACGGCTTTGCCAGCAACATCTCGGTCTCGGGCGTGAGCGAAGGCTTCTGCGGCGCCTCGCGCCCCGGCCACTTCGATGGCGTCGCAACCGTCGTGTGCAAGCTGTTCAACCAGGTCCGGCCCGATTTCGCCCTGTTCGGCGCCAAGGACTGGCAGCAGCTGGCCGTCATCCGCCGCATGGCCCGGGACCTCGACCTCACCCTGCCCCTGGCCGACAACATCATCGGCGTGGAGACCGTGCGCGAGGCGGATGGTCTCGCGATGTCCTCGCGCAATGCGTACCTCACCCCCGAGCAGCGCGGGCAGGCCGCCACCCTGCCCTCGGCGATGAAGACTGCCATCGCGGCCGTCGAATCAGGCGAAACCATCGCCGCCGCCCTCGCGCAACTGGAGGCCACGCTACTGGCCGGCGGGTTCTCTTCCATCGACTATGCCCGGATCGCCGATGCCGACACCCTCATTCCGCTCGACGCGCGCAGCCAGAGGCCGATGCGCCTGCTGGTCGCGGCAAGGATCGGCAAGGCGCGATTGATAGACAACATGGCGATTCAACCACAGTAATGTGACAAAAAACACTGAAAACAACTGTTGTTGACTTTGAAATCCTGACTAAACTTGTTCGAGCCCGGGAAGTGGGCTGATGGCGAATCCAGTTTATCGCCCGTCAGGAGGGATGGATTTCATGAAAAAGCTTGCCTGCGCACTTGGCGCAATCGCAGTCGCTGCCTTGCCGCATGTTGCAACGGCGGCCGACAAGTCTTCGGCCCGCAAGCAGCAGGAACAGGGAACCCGCGACATTCCGCGCTGCACCAAGAATCTGGGCACCGTCGGAATTGTGGAGCCCGAAAACCAGTGGTGGCGCGAACTGAGCCTGGGCAGCCCCGAGGCCATCCTGCGCGTCTTCGTCCAGCGCTCGGGCTGCTTTACACTCGTCAATCGCGGCCGTTCGCTGCAGAGCAGCGCCATGGAACGCGCCCTGGCCGAACAGGGCGAGCTGCAAAGGGGCTCGAACATCGGCAAGGGCCAGATCAAGGCAGCCGACTATTTCCTGCAGCCTGACATCGTCAGCACCAATTCCAACTCGGGCGGCGGCGGCGTCGGCGGCATCCTTGGCAGTGTCGGCGGCGGCCTGTTCGGTCGCGGCTTCGGCGCGGTGGCGGGCGGTCTCAACGTGAAGAAGGGCGAGGCGAACGTGACGCTTTCCATCGTCAATTCGCGCACGACGGTCGAGGAGGCGCTGACCGAGGGCTATGCCCGCAAGTCCGACATCAGCTTCGGTGGCGGCGGCCTGTTCGGCGGCAACACTTTCGGCGGCGTTGCCGGTGGCGGCTACCAGAACACGAAGATCGGCCAGATCATCGTGCTTGCCTACCTCGATGCATACACGAAGCTCGTGACCCAACTCGGCGGCCTTCCCGCAGACGCGGCTGAAGCTGCACCGCTGGCTCACTGACAAGGACAGGCAAAGGCGGCCGTCCCGCGATCACGCGCGGTCGGCCGCTGGCCCGAACCCTTTTCCCCTGCAACGCCAAAGCCATGGGTGACAGACGTCACGCCCTGTGCCTTTCGCCGCCGGAATTCGCGGATCAGGTCCGGCATCTGCGCCTGCCTCGTCACGTCGAGCGCAATCGTGGGCTCGTCCGCGCTTCGGATCGTCGGCTCCGATACTGGCGCCATCGGCCAGTTTGGCACGCTGTCGCTGCCCTCCGGAAAGCCGAAGTTGCAAAGCGGTTGCAAAGGGGCAGCTGATGGGAAAGCTGGAGCTTCTGGTTGCGGCTGTCTTGGGCTTGGTCATGGTAGCACGGCTTGCTGCCGCCCGAAGGAACGGCAGCAAGCTGTCTGGTTGCGACACATCATTGGAACACAATTGAAAACGCCATGAGAACGCGAGCGCAAATCGCGCGAAATATGCCAATTTTCGCGTAGGGTTCGACATAATTTGCCGAACGAGCGATGGGATAATCCGCTCGATTGGATTGAACAATCGGTCGAGGGCCAGAGATAATGTCACCATACGTCGAACGCATATCCAGCGACGAGCGCCTGCCCGAAACCGCCGATGTGGTCATCGTGGGCGGCGGTATCGTCGGTGTATCGGCGGCATATTTTCTTGCCCGGCAGGGCCATTCGGTCGCGTTGATCGAAAAGGGCCATATTGCGTGCGAACAGTCGAGCCGTAACTGGGGTTGGTGCCGTCAGCAAAATCGCGATCACCGCGAATTGCCCCTCTCCTCGGTTTCGATGCGCCTGTGGGACGAATTCTCGAAAGAACTCGACCACGACGTCGGTTTTCAGCGCTGCGGCCTTTTCTACGCGACCGATAACGAAGCCCAACTGGCCGAATGGGCGAAATGGCAGCCCTACGGGCTTGAGAACGGCGTCGAGACGCAAATGCTCAGCGCCGCGGAAATCGCTCGGCATATTCCCGAAGGCTCGCGCAAGTGGATCGGTGGCGTTTCCTCACCCAACGACGGCAAGGCAGAACCGGCGCTTGCTGCCCCCGCGATCGCGCTCGGTGCGCGCGCCCACGGCGCGACAATTCACCAAGGATGTGCCGCCCGCTCACTCGAGATTACGAACGGCCGGGTTGTCGGCGTGAATACGGAACAGGGCCTGATCAAGGCCGATGCGGTCCTGTGTGCGGCCGGCGCCTGGGCCTCGCGGTTCCTTCGCCCGCACGGTATCAACTTCCCGCAAGCCGGCGTGCGACAGACGGCCATACGCACGAAACCCATGAACGACGTTGGAGGGTGTCTTTATGCCCCCGACTTCGCGATGACGCGACGGCTCGATGGTAGCTACACTCTGGCGATCAGCGGTAAGGCAACGATCGACCTGACGCCGCAAGGCATCCGTTATTCCCGCGAGTTCCTGCCTCAGTTCAAGCGTCGCCTCAAGAACGTCAGGCTGGCAATCGGGCCCTCCTTCGTGACCGGCCCGGAATCCCTTTTCTCGCTGCTCAGGAACGATGAAACGCTTTTCGAAAGAACCCGCGTTCTCGATCCCAATCCGCAGCAATGGCTCGTACGCAGGATCCTGGCCAACGTCGCCCGTGCGTTTCCTCAGTTTGCCGGTATCGAATTGGCCGGAGCATGGGGCGCGCTTGTCGACTGTTCTCCCGATGCGGTGCCTGTCATTTCGAAAACGGATAAAGTTGAAGGGCTTGTCCTGGCCGCGGGCTGTTCGGGCCATGGTTTTGGCATGGGGCCGGGGATTGGCCTGCTCGCCTCGCAATTGCTGGTGAACGACACCCCATGTGTGGACGCCGCGCCATTTCGCCTGTCGCGTCTCGTGGACGGTTCCCCGCTCGAAATCGGCGGACTTTAACGACAAACCGGGCAGGAGCGCGCTCCTGCCCGGTTCCACTACAAGACTGCGCCAAACCGGCTCCCTCCGTCAGTCAGCCTGCCGGAAATTGGCAGGTCGATCACGTCAGCGGAGCGGGGTCCCAGCGCCGATCTCCAGCGCTCGCACATCGGTCCAGATTGGATCGTCTCCTGCGGGAGACACGGCATCGGCAAGCGTATCGAGATCCACGGTGGCCAGTCATTCGGCAACTGCGGTCAGACATATCGCCTTGTGAGAATATGGAATTCGAAGTGATCCGCTGAACTGGGCCAGCATGCGGGTGGCCGTGCCATGGACATGCCCCGAGCCGCCCGTAAACTGGTGCGCGCCCCGTATCGGGGCGCGCCTTGAACTATCAGAAATATTTCAGCCAGGTAATGTCGCGGCGACGGCGCTTGAGTCGGGCATACCACACGGTCGGGATATATAGCGGTACGATCATCAAGGCGTACCACAGCAGGACCCAGTGGTAGTTATCGAACATATAGTAGTTGCCGTTGTTCGGGCCCCAGATCGCCAGAGCGCTGTGATACAGCACGCGCAGTACTGTCAGGTGCAGCAGGTAGAAGAACATCGGCGCCGCACCGAATACCGCTAGCGCCTCCACCAGCCTGGAATCGTTGATCTTCTCGAACAGGACCAGCAGGAGCGCCCCTCCGCCAAGCGTCGGCAGGAGAAAGAGCAGGGACGGCGGATACTTCGTCATCGAGATGAAGCTGATCGCGGTGCGCAGGAAATCGCCTTCGACAACGAACCAGGGCTTGTCGCCGTAGACGTTCAGCATGCGCAGCACGATGAAACCGGCGATCATTCCGAAGCCGAGGATGAGCAGATTACGCTGCCGCCTCTCCGTCCCGAAATCGGGGCGGAACCAGTTGCCGATGGCATAGCCCAGCGAGATGACGCCCAGCCACGGCAAGAGGGGATAGGTCGTCTTGGCGGCGAAGCCGAATGGCAGCGCGATCACGTCGCGCTGGTACAGGATCGCCCAAAGCGGGAACCAGGGATTCTCGGGCGTCAGCCGGACCGGATCGAGGAGATTATGGAAGCATACGATGATCAAGCCGAACGCGATCAGTGCCGGGCGCGGCAGACGCATCAGTACTGACAGGGCAATCATGCTCAGACCGATCGCCCAGATGACCTGAAGCCAGAACGTGGGCTGCGGTACGATCCCCCAGTACAACGGGGAAAGGTAGAACAATTCGATGGCGACGAGAAGAAGGCCGCGCTTGAGCAGGTACGACGAGGTTTCCTCGACCGTATGGTTCATGCTGAAGAGATAGACGCCAAGCCCCGTAAGCGCGACGAAGATGGGTGCGCAAAAACTGACTGCAAAACGCGCAAATCCAATCGCTGGAATCACGGTTGCCGCATTGATCGGATCGCTCACGGCGTAGTTGACGAACCACGTTTCGCGCAGGTGGTCCAAAAGCATCAGAACCATGACAAAGCCGCGCAGGGCATCGATATTGGCCAGACGCGATTTGACTTTGACAGCTTGCTGGCCTGCTGCCGAGGCTTCGACCAAATGTGGTGACAGTGATGCGCTACTCGCCATGATACCAACCCGTTTCAGTGTTGAGCCAACTTGCTTCATGCTGGCTCAACACGCATCGATAAAGTTGGCAAGTTTGCGCCGGATCTGGCCGATTGTTTCAAATTCAGGACACTCCAGAGCAGTAAGTGTCGCAATCGCGATGCAAGTGACCTGGCCCGGGCTGACTGCCGGACCCGGTCCGAGAACCAGGCTGATGCGCCTGCCGCTATCGCTCACCCGTCAAAATCAGGCATCATCATCGAGTGTGGCGACCGCGTCGATCTCGACGAGAAACCCGTAATGCAGCTCCGGAACCGGCACGACGGTCCGGGCGGGGCGCGCATCGCCAAGCAATTCGCCGTAAATGCGGTTGAATTCCGGCCAGTTCGCCACGCCGACAATGTAGGCGGTAACCCGCGAAAGGTCCGCTGGCGAACCGCCTGCCGCTTCAAGTATGGCAAGCATGTTCGCGATTGCCTGACGAGCCTGCGCGGCGAAGCTCGTATCAGCTAGAGGTGCCTTGTCCGCGCGGATCGGCAATTGGCCCGAAATGTAAAGCGTCGCCCCCGACCGAACGGCCTGAGAATAAGCGCCGGCGGGGGCGGGTGCCTTGTCCGTTTCAATGACCTGCTGTTTATTGTCCATTACCAGCCTCCGAAGCGCTTCCATTCATTCACGACGACGTTGTCGCTCCCGCGCACAACGCGATACGATCCATGCTGCGCTCCTGTCGCGCATGCATGATTGGGGTGGATACGGACCCGGTCGCCAATCTTCAGGTCGGGCAAAGCAGCGTTCGAGCCGGGGCGCACCGTGACTATCCCGTGTTCCTGGTTCGCATCGGCCAGGATCAGATCTTCGTAGGGGCGACCGGTGCTGTCGCACACGATCCCGTAACCTTGATCGACCTCCTGCTTGGATGTCCCGCGATCGCGAGACATCGCCATCCAGCCCGCATCGACAAGGATCCAGCCCTTTTCATGCTGGTGACCGATCACCGTCCCCAGCACGGAAAGTGCGATGTCATCGATCCGGCAAACGCCGATGCCCGCCATGACCAGATCGAAAAAGACGAAAACCCCGGCACGCACTTCCGTCACGCCATCAAGATTCTCGGCATAATGGGCTGTGGGCGTAGAGCCGAGACTGACCACCGGGCATGCATGGCCGGCATCCCGCAAGATTGCAGCAGCGCAGACGACGGCCAGGCGTTCGTTCTCGGCGCAGACACGGAGCGCCTCGGCCCCGCGCGCATCGTAGCTTGCGCCTGCATGGGTGAGGACGCCGCGAAGCTCCCCGCCCTTCGTCAAGGCGTCAGCAATGTCGATAAGGAGTTTTGCGTCGTCCGGCAGCACACCCGAACGATGCCCATCGCAATCTATCTCGATCAGGGCTGGGATGGCCATTCCGGCATCGACCGATGCAGAAGCGACCGCCTGAGCTTGCTCGACCGTGTCCAGCACCACTGCGAGGTCGCATCCCTTGCGGCGCAATTCGATGACTTTTTCAAGTTTCCCCGGTGCGATGCCAACCGCGTAAATAATGTCGGTTACCCCTGCCGAGGCGAAAAATTCCGCCTCGCGCAAAGTGGATACCGTGGCCGGGCCTTGCGGCGAGGACATCACCTCCCGCGCAACTTCGATCGACTTGGCCGTCTTGAGGTGTGGGCGCAGTATTACGCCGAACTTCGCAAGCCGTGCGCGCAGGCGCGCCACGTTTCGCTCCATGCGTTCGGCATCGAGGATCAAGCAGGGAGTTTCCAGATCGTCGAGTGTCATTTGGTCAGGTAAATCCCGACCGGCTTCGAAAACTTGTGCTTCGCTCATGGGCTTTCTCCGCGTGCGATTGAAAATTGGCTCAGGAATTGGCGCTAGCCATGACCGGACGAGGCGCAGCCTCGTGATGAGGCAAAGGACCGGTCAGAAAATCTCCGCTTCGCGAGCGGAATAGATCCCTGCAATGGAGCGACCCGTTGCGACCGGCGGTCGTCCATTCGCTACCGATTGAGTGCATGTCACACGCCACTATGGTCATTGCAGCTTCTGCCTTCGCAAGAATCGGACCGGCGCATCTGGAAGATCCATCGTATCGTGCGTTGCGGATAATGATACGAATGCGTAAACTATGCAATTAATGAAAATTGTATTTTAGATAAAGATCTGGATTAATGCTGACGCACGAGGATCTCCTCTTCTTCCAACTCCTCGCAACCTCGACCTCCCTGGCCGAGGCAGCGCGCCGTCTCCACGTAACGCCTCCGGCAGTGACCCAGCGCCTGCGCGCACTGGAAGCTCGGGTGGGTGTCAAACTGGTTGAGCGGAACCCCCGGGGACTTCGCCTCACCGACGAAGGCGAACTGATCGCGACCGAAGGTGTGAACATCGCTCACGCTCTGGAAGATCTGTCAGAGCGGTTGTCCAAACGAACCGAGCAGGTACGGGGCAACCTTCGGGTGGCCGCTCCCTACGGGTTTGGAAGACAATACGTTGCCGCAGTCATCCAGTCATTCGCCGCGATCCATCCTGGCGTAACAGTGAAGCTGGACCTGTCCGAGAACCCCGTGAAGCAAATGTCGGAAGGCTGCGACCTTATCGTGCATATAGGCGCCTTGCCCGAGAGCGACAGGCTGATAACCACCCTTGCTCCAAATCGGCGTATCCTGTGCGCTGCGCCAGCATATATAGCCGCAAATGGGCCACTGCGTCATCCAAGAGACCTTTCAGCGCATAGATGTCTCGCACTTCGTGAGAACAATGAAGACGTGACACTCTGGCGCTTTTCCAGAATTAGTTCTGACAGCGTCACGGTTCGGATCAAGCCCGTGATGTCGAGCAATGACGGCGAGATCGTTCGGCAGTGGGCTCTTGCAGGAATGGGCGTAATGGTCCGCAGCGAGTGGGACGTGGTTGGCGACCTTGACGCAGGAAACTTGCAGGAAATACTCCCGGACTGGGCGCCGCCCAGCGCAGATGTTGTTGCCCTCCTGCATGCACGGCACGGGAGGAGTCGGCGAACCAACGCTTTCCTGCAATGTTTGCGTGAAAGTCTCTCCCCGGTACCGTGGAGAGTATCGAAGTGATGGGGGGAAGCGCGCCAGAGTTCCAATAGGCTTCGGTGTGAGAACACGAACACCTCGCCGCGCGCGAGGCGATTGGCTCGAGGAACACGATCCGCACGCTGATCGAGGCAGTGGTAGTCCATGGCGTTGAGAGCCGCGGTGGCAAGCATGGCCGCGGGCTGCAAACGACAAAGCCCCCGGCGCGTGGGCGCTGGGGGCTTTGTCGTAGATGGTTGGTTGCGGGGGTAGGATTTGAACCTACGACCTTCAGGTTATGAGCCTGACGAGCTACCGGGCTGCTCCACCCCGCGTCAATGATGTTGCCTCAATTACCGGCACCGGCATTCGCCGGTTTGGCTATCCTTGCATAAGCTCGGACGGCCGTTCGGCCTTGCGAAGCCCTTGGCTTCGGTTCGGCGTAATTTCCACGTGTCTCAGGTTA